>NZ_JACJQW010000032.1:0-92017 GCF_014696905.1 Nostoc sp. FACHB-190 | reverse complement strand
GCAAGTTTTCACAAAAGAGAAGAGTATATCAATAAAATTGAAGCAGAAATGCCGAATATTCATTTAGAGTTTCTCCCGGAATATAGCCCAGATTATAATTTAATTGAATTGGTTTGGCACTCGACAAAAGAATATATTGCTAATCGGCTATTTAAATCAATTGAAGACCTAGAATATTTATTACATCAACTTTTAAATGAAGGAGCGTTAATTATTAAATGGGGACGAAAACTCAAAAATAAAGGCGATACTATTATCACAATTTAAATGCACAAGAGCTTAGCCCAAGGTTTCAAACCATCCTCGCATTTGTTGGGCTAAGGCGATCGCTCTACACTGATTTTCAGTTGCAGTTTCGGTTAATACTAGAGAATTATGGGCTGCTAATCTTGCCATTTCTGTACGAATACCTTCCAGGGTTGGCAATCTTTCTAGCTGTTCTTGAATACCAGCAATTCTCTTGTGTAGAGATCCAATCTGCTGACTCATTAAGACATCAGCTGGTGTACGGCTGCGTTTGGCGACTTCAATAAATACGGTTGCAAATGCAGCTACCTCTCGTCTGACATCCAGTTCTAAGTTTCTGATTTCTTCACCCAAGGTATAAGCTTCCAAAAAAGCATCAACTTCAGAAAGCAAAATTGAGGGATTATTATGGCCCAATGCTTTACGAAATGCTTGCTTAATGGCTTCTTGTCGAAATAATTCGAGAAATAGTTTTGGTTTACCAACACCGTATTCTACTAAGGCATAGGCGTAAACACCACTAAAATCGGCTGGTGGATGCTCTGGGTCAAGGTTAAATTGCTGGAGTAACTTAATTACTGTCTCATTACGCAGAATTTTTTCTCTAATTAAAGGATTCGCAATGCTAGTAATTGCGTTGATGACTAGATCCAAGTTAATTAAGCTCATTACGACACCCCGAAAATGCAGAGCAATCTTGCTCAACTATGCTTAATTACTATTACAAGGGATATCTGAGCTATAAAAGTTTTCTTTTATACTTTCTCAAGTATTATCTGAGTATCAGTTTGAAGGTTAGTGAATGGCAAGTACTGTTACCAAAATTTCTAACTGGTTGCCGATTTTTATAAGATGCTAGAATTAGCCGATCGCTGAAAATGATAAAACTGGCGATCGCTTAAATTCAATTCTATTTTCTTCAATATTTCAAATACACATTGATTTACTTTTGTCAATCAATAGTCTTAATTAAAAATCAAAAAGTCAGGGAATTTTAATATTTGTCTGTTGGGTGTAAATTGGGTGTAAAAATTTTTGAAAATGACTGAAACTTTTGTAAATAAAAGATTTCATATAGCCTTCCAAGCTATTAATGCGGGTTCGATTCCCGCCGCCCGCTTAGAAACTGAAACCCTTGTGAGCTAAGACTTACGAGGGTTTTCTTTATTTATAAGACAGTTCTTTTTGCAGTATTTTTGTACTAAAAATATACAATCACAGGACTGACGCACCACAATTGTCTGTGGGGATTGGGTGTCGGGGTGAAAGGGTATGGGGTGTAAGGGTTTTGAATACTTACAACCTTATACCCATATAACCATATCTGAAAAATGACAGTTGTGTTTTTATTTAGAACGCGATCGCTAATAAAGTTCTAGAGCAAGCCCCTAAGCAAATGGGCAAAAGCTCCCTGATGACACGCATCTTGGTTTACTCTAAAAATCTGGGATATCAAACCGTTTTTGTGAGCTTGCAACTTGCCAACGACGAGATTTTACAGAACCTAGAACGCTTCCTTCAGTCCATTTTTTCGCGATCGCCTGTGGCAAATCAACAATTAGGAGACACCGATGAAAAGTTGGTATTTAGGCGCTCACAAATGATCAGGACTCACGTAGAACAATAGTTGGCGCGTGAGTCCTAATCATTTGGGATTGTTTTATTTTTAGCCAACTAGTAGTCTGCCAAGATAACTTTGCGTGGTGGCTGGCAGAGGGGCAGAGGGGCAGAGGGGCAGGGGAGAGAGTACCTTCATTCCCCCCTGCTCCCCTGCTCCCCTGCTCCCTTGCAGGGTCTACACAGCAATATTGGGTTGGTGAACTACTAGAGTGATAGTCAAGTTATCCCACAACTGTAGGTTTTCGTGGTTGGGAAGTTTCCACCACTTCGTAAAGTCTGGCCTCAAACTTCTCCATACAAGCAGACCAATCATACTGAAGTATAGAAGGACGAGCTTGTTCACTCATTGCGGCTTTGAGTTCAGGATTTTCTAGGATAGCAATTACCTTTTGAGCAAAATCTCTGGGGTTATTTGGTTCTGCTAAAAAGCCATTCTGACCAGGAAATACTTGTTCTGATGTTGAAGGTGCAGTTACGGCTACTACAGGAGTTCCCGAAGCTAAGGCTTCGTTAGTTGTGGTGCAGAAGTTTTCTGTTACTGAAGGGTTGACAAATATATCTGCACGCGCAAACCAACCTAAAAGTTCTGTACCGTGTGACTCACCCCAGATAGTAATACCAGAACCAAATTTTGCTGCACGCCGACGAATTTCGGCATCTAAGGGGCCGCTACCAACAATCACTAAATGCACATCAGGAACTTTAGCGGCAATTATTGGAAAAGCATCTATTAATTGAGGCACATTTTTTTCGGCTGTCACACGTCCTACAAAGAGTAATGTCGGACGATTATCATTCGGTATTGGATTATGAATGATATTTTGGGGATGAAATTTTTCGCAATTAATTCCTTGATAGGGAAGATATTCACTTCGTTTACATTGGAGGTTTTGATATTTTACAAGCTGTTCTTTAGAAGAAAATAAATTCAGATCGTAAGATTCACTAAACTGTTTAACTATCAGAGGAATAATCGGGCGCAGGAAGTTGAAAAATGTATCGCCTAAATAATATTTAATGTAGGCAACAATATCAGTATGAAAAACTGAAACAATTGGAGTATGAGTTTTTTTTGCATATCCTACTCCAACAGGACGACCATAACCTTGTAAAAAGGCTGAATACACTCCTCGCATTTGGGCTGCTTCTTCAACCACAATAATATCTGGTTGAAATTGTTTTAGTAGTTTATTATCACTCCAATGACGATAATTTAATGGTTGGGGAAGAGACTTATAAAAGATTAAAGGCTCTGTGGGGAATTTGTATGAAGAAAAAGTCGGAAAAGATTTTAACTCATCTAGCCCTGGCATGGGGCGATCGCTCACTTTTTTGGGATACTTATTGTTGATTTCTGGATGGACAAGTAAAACTTCATGTCCTTGTTGTAGCAACCAGCGAACTCTTTGATGGACTGCAACGGAAACTCCTGTCAGAAAAGGAGAGTATAATCCTGTAAACAGTGCAATGCGTAGCTGTTGCTTTTTCATGATTTTAGTTAGTTTGTTAATTTTTCTCGGAGTTTCATCGTTTGTGAGGAAAAAGATACTCGACTCCTCATAGCAATTCTGTATTAAGATGCACTGAATTAGAGAACGAACCACAAAGGTCGCATAGATGCGATAGCGGCTTCCCGTTCGCGCAGCGTCTCCGTCAGGAGAAGGGTAGGACACAAAGGAAGACGAGATAAAAGATTAAATGCAGTCTCACATAGAATTGGTATCACAAATCAGATAGGATTGCTATAAAATTCTTGCTCACACCGCAAAACGCTAATTTGAGGATTTACGCATTGCTAGAGAAATTCCTGAAAGCACAATTCAGGAGTCAGAAGTCAGAAGGATTAATAAATCAGCTTCTTTTCACACTCATTGCCGAGTGCTGAATAGTATGAAGATTACTTCTGACTTCTGAATGTTAGAGAGAAACTTTGCGATCGCTTGGCTGATCTTGTAAATGATAAGGACGATATTCTACAAGACGGATATTCCAAGGGCCTTGAACTTGATATGTCACGCCACGCCAATGAACTGTGGGCATCTGAAACGATGCTAACATAGCTAACCCATAAATCCATTGTGTGAAGGGCAAAGTTATTGCAATTTTCCCAATTACGGCTGCGGAAAGTTTTGTTACTTGTTGACCTTGAGCGCGAATTTCTGGCTGTACTCCTAACTCTAAAAAGAGGATCAGCATCACTAAAGCCAACATATAACTGACATACCAACTCAAAGCTAAGTTGGCGCTGTCTCCTTCTCCAATTAACAAAGCTGCGAAAAATACTAGCAATAAAAGATTCGGTAGCATGATTGTGAAAATCACATCAGTAGCTACAGCTATCCATAAAGGATGGTACAAGCGAGAAGATAACAATTGACGTTGAAACCAGTATCTTAAACTCGGTAAATCGCACTCTTCCTTATTCAACATAATCAAAGAAGGCACAAACTGAACTTTAAGTTTATGCTTACCTAAAACACTACGAATCATCGTATCTTCGCCAAAAGCTTGACTCCACTTATCTAACAGTCCAGTTTGATGAAGTACAGAGGTTTTGATTGCTAAGGTTCCACCCCAAGGAATGCCATAAAGAAACATCTGTACAAGTGCCGAAACATTCCAGATGTAACGGACTACAGTACCCCAATATCTACCTGTTGGAAGGTACCAACGATTCCCTGTAGTTGCACCGACTTTCGGGTTATTGAGAGGTGTGACTAATTCCCGCAACCAATTGGGATGCACAACTGTATCAGCATCAACTAAAGCCACAACCTCGTAAGACTCATCGAGTTCTGAGACAGCTTGAATCAAAGAACTACATTTGAGGCTGCAACTATGACGAACTATTTTGAGTGGTTGGATATCAACATTAGTCGCTCCTAGTTCATTGATAGTATTGTGGGCTATTTGCCATGCTGGATCGTCGATGCTATCCACAACCAACTTCAAATTATAGTTAGGGTAGTTCTGATGAAGTAGCGATCGCAAGCAATTTGGTAAAAACGGATCAGCACCACGCAAACAAAGAATTACTGCTGTTTTTGGCAGTTCTTCATCTAGTAATGGATCTTGTGGTCGTGAAGACAAACACCACAACAACGCCAACACCGAACACACTTGAACAGCTAACCAACTCAACAAGCACCGAGACAAAAATATTATTAACTCATTCATGTTTGAGAAACCCTACGCAATTGCATCTGAAAGACAAGCTATAAATAGCTTTTGTGACTCATGAAAAATAACAGTCAACTGACGCAGGATTTACACAGAGTTTGTTAGGATTTTGGACTTTTAGATCCCCGACTTCTTAGAGAAGTCGGGGATCTGATGATTGGCGATTAAAACTCTAGTACAGATTGGCGTAAATAAATAGATCATCGGTAATTATTAAAAGACTTGTGGTATCACGATTCTTTCTTTTTCCTTTTGACTTTTTACTTTTGCCTTATTGCACTAGCCCCTTTTAACTCACAAAGATATTTTGCTATCTATCGGTTGATCCAAAAAATCATAAGCTTGGTATTCCACTAAACGGATATTCCAAGGGCCTTGGACACGATAAATCACACCCCGCCATTTAACAGTTGATCTGACCAAAGAAGTAAGTAATGCTAAACCATATACCCATTGTGTTAACGGGATGGCAATCAACATTTTTAATATTGTGCCGATGGATAATTTTGTCACTGACTGACCTTGATTTAAAATTACTGGTCTGACTCCTATCTCTAATGTCAACATGAGTAAAAGTAGCCCCAGGGTGTAGATGCTATAAGAGCGAAATAATAAGGCGGCAGTTTGCCATTCTTCATCCCACAAAGAGGCTAGTAATAAAACAATAGTGATGGCGGGAAATAAAATACTAGAAATTACATCCCCAACTATAGCTATCCATTGCGGATGATAAAGTCGAGAGTATAAAAACATTCGTTTGAGATGATCTATTAAGCCGAGTAAATCAGATTCTTCCCGATTTAACATCATCAAAGAAGGTACAAACTTGATTTGCATTCCGTGTTTTTTCAAAACTTTGTGCATCATCAAGTCTTCATTTAAGGCTTTACCCCACATATCCAGTATCCCGGTTTGGCGCAGTAGTTGTGTTTTGATGGCTAAAGTACCGCCCCAAGGAATACCAAATAAAAACATCTGCACAACTGTAGAAACATTACCTGCATAGCGGACTACTGAACCCCAATATTTACCAGTTGGTACATACCAACGATTACCAGTTGTCGCGCCGACTTTGGGATGAGATAAAGGGCTAACTAATTCTCGCAACCAGTCGGGATGGACTACCGTATCAGCATCCACAAAAGCCACAACTTCGTAAGTATCATCTAATTCGGCAAAAACTTGCAAAAGGGCGCTGCATTTGAGGCTGCAATTGTGGCGAATCACCCTTAAATAGCTGATATCAACATTAGTTGCGCCTAGTTGACTGATAGTATCGTGGGCTATTTGCCAAGCTGGATCTGTTTGACTATCGACAACTAGTTTTAAAGTATATTGTGGATAATTTTGAGTGAGAAGCGATCGCAAACATTCCGGTAAAAACGGATCGGCTCCACGTAAACAAAGAATTACCGCCGTTTTGGGTAGCTGCTCATCTGCTAATGAGCTTCTTTTACTGAGGCGCAAGTAGAACAAGAAAACAAGTGCTAGACACACCTGAATAGCCAGCCAACCCAGCAAAGACTTAGACAGGAATATCGTAAATGCTTCCATGTAATTGAGATGTGAGGAGGAGTTGAGGTGAGGGGGGAAGGGGGAGACAAGGGTGACAAGGGTGAGGGGGGAGACAAGGGCGACAAACATAGTTTCTACCTTGTCCCCTTGTCTACCTTGTCCCCTCTCTCCCCTTATGGATCAAGTGAATACTTCATGACAATATTGATGCTGGTGTTTTTGTTAACGACAAAACTAGCGTCACGAAATTTTGGTGTACCTGTTTGCACAGAAACAGTAGGATTTTTAGAAATACCAAAGCCTTCTTTAGGTATACCGAAGAAGTCTGTATTTAATTTGCGATCGCCATTTTGGTCGTCAACAATTGCTACTGCATAAGTACCATGTTTTAAACCAGAGAATTTTTTAACTACAGTGTTACCTGTAATTTTGGCGCAACCGCTTTGGACTTCACTTTTATCACTCATCGGGAATCCTTTTTCCCCAGCGTAAATGCGGAAGCACACATCACCTTTTTGATGGCGAACATTTTTGACTACAATAGTAAGTGTTGCAGTTTGTTCTGCGGTTACGGGTTTAATACAATAAATGCTGATTAAAGAAGAAAGCACAAAGTAAGACCAACGTGCAATTTTACGCATGATGATTCATGAAGAGGTAATGTTTATCTTTTAACGCGGAGGTACGCTAAGTCTCTACCTAATCTCTGGATTATTTACTCTGCGTCCTTGGCGTTCTTGGCGGTTCGTGAAAAAATTAAGTAGATGATAGCCGATTACACTACTTAACTAGTTTTTGGATATCTGTTTTCTGCACCCATTCAGATGTTCTACGCAAGCCTTCTTCTATGTCAATTTTGGGTTTGTAATCTAATAAAGTTTGGGCTTTAGCGATAGAATAAGCATAGGGACGGGTCATAAAATCAACTGATTCTGGGAGAATATCAGCTTTTTTACGAAATAGTTTTTGTCCTTGACTGCGGATTTTGAGAAATAGTTTGATTTCATCTTTTGGTACAGACATCGGAGCCTGTAAACCTTCAGTTGCAGCCAAGCGCATGAAATACTCTTTCCAAGAAGTTTGTTGACCGTCGGTGATGTTAAAAACTTCGCCGTAAGCTTCTTTTTGAATGGCTAAAAAGATAGCATCAATCAGATTATCTATATATAGATGGTTGATGACTCCTTGACCATCGTTAGCATAAGCAAATAGCTTTTGACGCATCATCAAAAGTGGTCTAATGATCCAAGGGATACAGCCAGGGCCATAAACATCTCCAGCACGAATTACAATCACACCAAAGTCTGGCGGAGAGTTTAGGGGTAAAAGTTCTTGTTCGGCTTCGATTTTGGTCTGACAGTAAGGATTATTATCACCAGATAAAGGGCCAGTTTCGCTTACGCCATCGGGATAATCAAAGCCATATACCATCGCACTGGAGAGGTGGACGAAGGTTTTTACGCCAGCACTTTTGGCGGCTTTTGCGATGTTGAGAGTACCGTTAACGTTGATTTCCCGAAACTCTTTGATGGGGCCAGCTTCTTGGGTGAGTTGTGCTGTGTGGAGAACGATATCTACTCCCTGACAAGCTTTTTGAGCAATTTTGGGGTCGGTAATGTTACCAGCGATCGCTTCTACATTCAGATTTTGTGGTATCTTGCGATCGCTAGAACTTTGCAACCCGCGCACCTTCATTCCCTGCGCTATGGCTAACTCGGCTGCACGCAACCCGATAAAATCATCAATCCCAGTAATCAGGAGAGTTTTGTTTTGTAAGTTCATCAGGGGTTATTATTTTACTAAAGTTTGAATGTTTAATGTGAGGGGTTAGGGGCTAGTACAAAAAGGCAAAAGTAAAAGGTCAAAAGGAAAAAGAAAGAATAGTGATACCACAAGCTTTTTAGTAATTCCTTATGGTCGGTTTATTTACGCCGAACTGTACTAGATAAAAAGAATTAGAAAAGTGAAAACCCTATTTAATCCCTACTCCCTACTCCCTACTCCCCACTCCCTAAAAAATATCTGCCGGGTCAGCAGAACGCAATTTATTAATCGCAAGTGCGCCAGAGGTAATACACATCAAGACTGCTGAGATAAACACTATCAAGGCATTTGTCGCATTCATCATGATGGGTAATTTTGTTGCTTCCCTTGCAAAGTCATACAAAATTATGGAAGTGAAAAATCCGGGAATATATGAGAGAAATGCCAAGATTAACGCTTGTTGAAATACCACCTTTAACAAATAAGAGTTGGGATAACCAATGGCTTTTAATGTCGCATAAGCAATAAATTGAGTGGCAATATTACTGTAGAGAATTTGATAAACAATCACCACACCTACCACAGAAGCCATTGTTAACATTAGATTCAAAATAAAACCAATCGGTGTTCTATCTGCCCAATATTGTTTCTCAAAGTTGATAAAGCCTTGACGAGTAAAAACTAGAACATCATTTGGTAAATTGCCTTGTAAACTCTTTAAAACTTTTTCTTTATCAGCATCAGGCTTGAGAGTAATTATGCCGATGTCGATTTTTTCTGCTGGGCGAGTATTGGGATTTATCCGCAAAAAAGTTGAGTCGCTGACAATTAAGTTTCCATCTACACCAAAGGAAGGGCCTAAGCTAAATAATCCCCCGACTCGTACGTTATAGCCAATTGGCCCATCAAAAGGAAAGATTTCAATTGTCTGTTCAGTATCTCCTTTATCAAAATTCGCAGCAATTGGCCCAAATTCTGGACGAGAATCGCGGTCAAATAGCATGACATCAGGAATTTTGAGCTTGTCCAAATTCTGCTCAATTTCTGGGATATTTAGTACCGGATTTCCTGGGTCAAAGCCAATCACATAAATAGAATATTTCTCACCATTGACGGGATTTTTTAACTTGGCAAATTGCAAGTACATGGTGCTAACAGATTCAACACCATCAAACCCCAAAGATTGATATAAACGAGTGCGAGAAAAGCTTTGATTAGATGTCAAAGACTTATATTGTGCGCTAACTAAAAATAAGTCCCCGCGTAGGCTTTGATGTACTGCGGTTGCACTAGAATAAAGTGCATCTTGAAACCCTAACTGGACAAACATTAGCAGCACAATGAAAGCAATTCCGGCTACAGCAACGACAAAACGAATCTTTTGTTGGGCAAGCTGTAGCCATGCTAAAGGAATCTTGAAATTCATGGATTCATTTGTTATTTGTTAATTGTCATTAGTCATTAGTCATTTGTTATGTTGACTATTGACTATTAACTTTTGATTGTTGACTAAATTTGAATAGATACATCCACTTGCAGATTTGTCATCCGAGCTACTTTTTGACTATCTGCGGGGTTATCAATAGAGATTTTGACTTCTACAATTCTGCGGTCGGTATCAGACCTGGGGTTGAGACTAAAGATGCTTTGTTTGTCAACTTGCCAACCAATTTCTTTCACAGTTCCCTGCAATTTTCCAGTAAATGCAGCACTAGTAATTGATGCTTTTTGACCGACACGTACTTTTTGAATATCGGTTTGATACACTTCTGCAATTACATACATTTGTGATATCTTACCGATTTCTGCAAAACCAGAAGTATTGATAACTTCGCCAGTTTTGGCATGAATTTTGAGAATCCTACCGTCAATGGGAGCTTTAATGTATGTTAATTCTTGGTCAGCTTTGGCTTGTTTAATTGCTGTGACAGCACTTTTAACTTCTGTTTGCGCGGCTTCAACATCTACAGAACGTACTTCTTTAATACTGCTGAGTCTGGCTTGCGCTTCTTTTTGTTGGTCTTGTAGAGTGTTTTGGGTACGAGTTAGTGCAGCTTGCGCTTCGGTAAGTTGTTGCTGGGCGGTTTTGAGTTGTAAAGCTTTGCTGTCGGCAACAGAAGCCGCGATCGCACCTTGTTTGTATAATTGCTGATAGCGATCGTTTTCTTTTTGAGCGTTATCTACTTCAGCTTTAATGCGGTTAATAGTTGCTTGTTGAGTGGCAACTTCTCCTTTTAATTGAGATGCTAAATTCGCAATGCTGGCTTTTTGCGCCTCAATGTCTCCAGATTTTGCCCCAGCTTTTACCTGTGCTAATTTAGCTTTGGCAACTTGTAATTTATCTAAGGATTGTTGTAAAGCGGCTGTGGCACGATTATAATCTTCTAAATATGCCAATACCTGCCCAGCTTTGACTTCATCCCCTTCTTTGACCAACAGCTTTTCCACACGCACACCGTTGATAGAATTAGGCGCAGACAAATAAGTAACTTTACCTTCTGGCTGCAAACGTCCTAAAGCGGTGACTGCAACTTTTACAGGCGCGGGTTTTGGTGTTGTTGCTTGAGTGGTATGAACTGCGACACGGTTTGATTTTGGTGCAACAGTGTAAAAAGTTCCTAGCCCAGCCACAGCTACAGTAATAGAAGCTGCCAAAATTATTTGCCACCGACTCAAGGGTTTTGTAAACAAGTGGCCGTATCTTTTTAGTGCCATATTTTTATTCCAATCATGCTATGCCAGGGAACAGCCGAAATGACTGATAATTAAGCTGAAAAATGAAGTCTGAAAATGTAAGCATTCAGGAGTCAGAAGGTAGGAGGAAAGAATAATTTATATTTCTCCTATCTTTTCCACTCCCTACTCCCTACTCCCTACTCCCTATTTCATAATTCACACTTCATACTTCATACTTGTTGTACGCCTTTACACCAATCTTGATAATTAATTGTGCGGATAACTAACAGAAGGCTGTACTCTAAATCTTTCTCAGTTTTAACTTAATTTCCTATCAAATCCAGTATTCTAAATTACGATAACGCTAACCCAAAAATTTAGTTTTCCTCAAATGAAGCGTTTAGAAAATCTGGATAAACTGTGTCCAATTATTGCAAAATTGTTTACTCTTGTCAACCGATTGGCATTGCTTAAGTTAGCTTTTAATGACTCAGCTATGTGGTTGGGAGTGGGGAATGGGGAGTAGGGAATAGGGATAAATTTTAACAATTATTTTCATGATTATTTTTTACCAAAATTGTGTAATTTCAAACACATTGTATAGATAGCTATTGCCAGACAGGTGAGAAAAATTGAAAAACATGAATGCTACAAATAGTAATACTTTCACCTTCTGCCTCCGGTCGCCGAGCGACTTGTACCGAGCGTTCGCGCAGCGTCTCCGTCAGGAGAAGTCGAGGTAAGTCGAGGTGCTGCATTCTCCTAAATTTCAGGAACAAAATTCTAGATTTCAACTCACTAAATAAAATGTGTGAAATTGACTTCGCGTGTTATCTTGGTTGTTTTAACTGAACTTATATGAAAACAGTAATTATGCCTGTTATTGCTATCGATCAAATTCATATAGGTGCTAACCGCCGTCCTGTTAATGCTCATAAAGTTAGTGAGTTAAAAGAATCAATTAAAGCCAATGGTTTACTCAACCCCATCACGGTAGATCAGAATTTGACCTTGGTTGCTGGTTTGCATCGCCTCACAGCTTGTCAGCTTTTGGGGTTAGAAACCATCGAATGTAATGTTGTTAACTATCAAGATGCTGACCAAGCGCGGCTGGCAGAAATTGACGAAAACCTGATTCGCAATGAGTTAGAACCCTTGGAGCGTTCAGAACTGTGGTTAGAGCGTGACCAGATTTTAGAGCGGATGGGGTTACGGGCGAAAGCTGGAGATAACCAACATACCTTCAAAGGTGGTGCAACCATTTCACCACCTAAAAGAACCATCGAGTTGGCGAAGGAAGTTGGATACTCTGAGCGTACTTTTCAACATGGAAAGCAAATCGCTAAAAGTATCCATCCAGATGTGAAACAGATGATTAAAGGTACATCTCTAGCTGACAGTCCTACAATACTACTGAAAATTGCCAGGGCTGGTAGCGAAGAACGCAGTTTAGCCGAAACTGCACAAAAAGCTTTGGAATTGGCCCAAAAACAGGGAGATGAACCAGCAATTATCCAGCAAACACAATTAATTGCAGAAGCTAACAAAAAGCAAAAAGAGTTACAGATATTAGCTTTTAAAAGTGCTATGGCGGAAAAAGAAGCGAAATTAGCCATCAAAAAGGTGCAACGCCAGGTAGAACAAGCAATTGAGCAAACCAAAGCCAATGTAGAATCCGCCATAAAAGTTGGTGAAGAATGGATGTTGGGAAGACATTTGGTTTATTGTGGCGATACTTACACTTCACAGTTTCGGAATTTGTTACCTTCAGATGCAGCACTGGCGATCGCTACTGTATCCTCTACATGGCAACATAATTATTTAGTAGACGAAGCCAGGGTTGTGGCTGTCCTCCGTTCTGAAGGACAAATTTACGATTTTTACAAACATAACAAAATGCCATTTCAATATGAGTTGTTAGTAAATAACCTTTATATAGGCATTTTTTCACATCATGCGATCGCTAAACCCCAATCACCAATTCACATAGAAGGTATAGAAGGTGTTGTCAATTATTTAATAAATTTCTACACCAGTCCCAATAATTTTATCATTGCGCCATTTATGGGGAATGGTGAAATATTAGCTACTTGTGAAAGGTTGGGACGCATCTGTTTTATTGGCGATGAAAATCAGCAATTAGTTAATCGCGGCGTGATGCGCTGGCAGCAATTGACTGGCAAGTTAGCAAAAAAAATGGTGAGTGTTTGATGAGTAGAAGGCAGTGGTTCGGCTTCGCTCACCAACCACGGAGGAGCTTTTGATTTGCCGTCCATTTGATTCAAAGTTAGATCCCCGACTTCTTGAAGAAGTCGGGGATCTGGAACACCTCATTTTCTGTAACGTTTTTAGCAGATATACATTTCAACACTCAAATGTTTGTAATTTGTGAAATGTCATCAAAGTATTGTTTATGCTGTACTTTCTAAAATTTTAATATTTGCTGATTCCTAACTTATTGGTGTTGTTTTTTGCCTTATTTTAAAAATTCATCAAAAAGTCGAATCAAATTATGATGCTACGTTGAAAATATCGGATATATACCCATGTATTTGCTTATGGATTGTCTACGGAATATGCTGATGGTGCTAATGGCTAGAAAATTAAGCTGTATTTGGATTCGAGAGAGCGATCGCGTAAATTCACAACCACTAAATATGAGTTTGCAAATATACTTTAATACAATATTGTGTTTAACATTGCCATCTACTAAAAGCCAGATTTTTTTCTTAAAATCCCTTGAAGAAATGATTTAGTTTATGTGAAGTGTGCTATTCTTTTTATTAATTCAACTCTTCAAAGCCCAACGGAAACAGAACACATTTATTGTGCTTGAAGATGAGAAACATACTATACAAAGTCGCATCACTATCACCTTGTAACTGTTGGTTAATTTCTTCAAATTACTGTGAAATTTAAAGTAGAGGTGATGTTCTTTCGGTAACGAACTTGTCAGCTTTTCTGGGTCGAATTCCGTACAATATATTATCCTGGACGTTGAAACTGGCTATGGCATTTATCAAGATACAGAACGTTGTCATTAATACCAGCTACGTTGCTGCTGTTAAGCTAGATAATCAAACGAGCTTGGGAGAAAAAAGCGTTTCTGTCCTCATGGCTACTCCTAAGTTTCCATTGTTCCAGCCGGATGCAATCACACAAAACTTCTACCATTACGAATGGCTTGAATTTACTGGTCAAGCTGCTAACGCGCTTCAAGATTATTTTACCAGTTTCAACAACGTTATTGACCTGCTACCACAATATCAGGAAAAGTGTGAAGTATGAAGTGTGAAGTGTGAAAGACTTCATTCTTAAGTAATTCGGCAGTAATAAACACCTGACAAATAAGCAATAAAAAATGATGTTTGTCCCGACTTACTTAATGTTTCGTACTTCATTTGTATTGTGTGGTGTTTGTTAGGAAAAAAGCATTTAGCCTTCATACATAGGATAGCTAGTTGCTTGTCACAACAGACAGATGATTTTTGATGGGTAACAAAGACTACTGTAGCTTCACAATCCACAGTAATTAAAAACTGTCTATGTCCTATGTCTGCTTATTCAATTGATACTGCTTTGGCGGAATTAGAAGCCCAGATCAACAGTTGTGAAAAAACTTTGATTCGGTATATAGAGGAAAAAAAGATGACGACAGACAAACCAATGTCGATTAACAAACTTAACAGACAACTGCAACAAAATCCTATAGCTATTGTGGGCATGGCTTCGTTATTTGCGAAAGCCAGAAATTTGCGGGAATATTGGCAAAATATCATTAACAAAATCGATTGTATTACTGATGTTCCGCCCTCTCACTGGAGCGTAGAAGATTATTACGACCCCAACCCCAGAACCCCAGAAGATAAAACTTATTGTAAACGCGGTGGCTTTATTCCAGAGGTTGATTTTAACCCGATGGAATTTGGGATTCCGCCCAGCATTTTAGAAGTAACTGATGTTTCGCAATTACTCAGTTTGGTAGTTGCAAAAGAAGCAATGGAAGATTCTGGCTATGGTGAATCTCGTGAGTTTAGCCGCGAAACAACTGGGGTAGTTCTCGGTGTGGCGATGGCTAAACAGTTGGGAATGCCACTAGCTGCACGCTTAGAATATCCTATCTGGGAAAAAGTTCTTAAAAGCAGTGGTCTTTCTGACGAAGATACCAAAAAAATCGTTGACAAAATTAAAGCCGCTTACGTCAAGTGGGATGAAAACGCTTTCCCTGGTATGCTGGCTAACGTTGTGGCTGGACGTATCGCCAACCGCTTGAACTTCGGCGGAATTAACTGTGTAGTTGACGCGGCTTGTGCTAGTTCCTTCGGTGCGTTGAAATTAGCTATCAGCGAACTCATCGAACATCGCGCTGATATGATGCTGACTGGTGGTGTAGATACAGACAACACCATCATGGCTTACATCTCCTTCAGCAAAACCCCGGCGGTTTCTCCCAGTGAAAGTGTTAAACCATTCGATGCGAAATCTGATGGGATGATGCTAGGTGAAGGTATCGGGATGATTGTTCTCAAGCGTCTAGAAGATGCAGAAAGAGACAACGATAAAATCTACGCCGTAATTAAAGGCATCGGTACTTCCAGCGATGGCCGCTACAAGAGTATTTATGCACCCCGCAAAGAAGGGCAAGTAACAGCCTTACGCCGCGCTTACGAAGATGCTGGTTTTTCTCCGGCTACCGTCGGTCTGATGGAAGCCCACGGTACGGGGACAATGGCTGGCGACCCAACTGAGTTCGGTTCTTTAAGAGACTTCTTTGGGGTACACGACCAGAAAAAACAGCACATCGCTTTAGGTAGTGTGAAATCCCAAATCGGACACACCAAAGCGGCTGCGGGTGCGGCAAGTTTAATTAAAACTGCTTTGGCACTGCATCACAAAATTTTACCGCCAACTATTAACATTACTGAGCCGAACCCCAAACTCGACATTAACAACTCGGCATTTTATCTGAATACTGAAACCAGACCTTGGATACGTGCTGAAGGCGAAGCACCAAGACGCGCAGGTGTCAGTTCCTTCGGGTTTGGTGGGACAAACTACCACGTAGTTTTAGAAGAATACGAAGCGGGACAAAATAAACCTTACCGCATACACAGCACACCCCAAGAAATTCTGCTGTTTGCGCCTAACCCAGCGCAACTACTCAGCAAGTGTGAAGCAGATTTATGGAAGTTGCAATCAGAAGGCGGCGACAGACACTTTTCTCAGTTGGTGCAAGATAGTCAATCTCTTGAAATTCCTCAAACTGCGGCGAGAGTTGGCTTTGTCGCTGAGAACCTACAAGAAGCTTGCAAGTTGCTGCAAATCAGCATCGACTGGTTGAAACTCAAAGGTGCGGCGGCTTCTTGGGAACATCCCCAAGGTATTTATTACCGCGCCTCTGGGATGGAATTAGGCGGTAAAGTTGTTGCACTGTTCTCTGGTCAAGGTTCCCAATACCTAGAAATGGGTCGGGAATTGGTGATGAATTTCCCTGAGATGCAACGGTTACATGGATACATGGATAGCTTGTTGCTAAAAGATAACTTGCAGCCTCTCTCAGAAATTGTCTTCCCGCGCCCAACCTTTGAAGAAGCAGAGAAAAATGCTCAAGTTGCAGCATTGCAACGTACAGAATACGCGCAACCTGCTATTGGTGTCTTTAGTGCTGGGTTGTATTCTATCCTGCAAAAAGCTGGTTTCAAATCTGATTTTGTCGCTGGACATAGCTTTGGTGAACTAACAGCATTGTGGGCTGCGGGTGTATTAAGTGAAGCAGATTACTTGTTCTTGGTGAAATCTCGCGGTCAAGCGATGGCTGCACCAGAAGACCCAGACCACGACGCAGGTACAATGTTGGCGGTTAAAGAAGACATCAACAAAATTGAACCTATACTCAAGCAGTTCCCGCAAGTATCCATTGCTAACTTCAATTCTCCGACTCAGGTAGTGTTAGCAGGGCCGACCGCAGAAATCGCTAAAGTGCGCCAAGCTTTGCAAGAACATGGCTACGCGGCTGTACAGTTGCCAGTTTCCGCCGCCTTCCACACTTCGCTGATTGCTTTTGCCCAGAAGTCCTTTGCGATCGCTACAAAATCAGTCAAATTCAATACCGCAACAACTCCAGTTTTCAGCAATGTTACTGGCAAGCCTTATCCCCAAGACCCCACCGGAATGCAGCGCATCCTGGAAACACACCTGGCAAGTTCGGTGCTGTTTAAGCAGGAAATTGAGAATATCTACGCGGCTGGCGGTGCTTGCTTTGTGGAATTCGGGCCGAAAAGGATTCTGACTAACTTAGTTAAGGATATTTTAGGCGATCGCCCTCATATTACCATTGCCTTGAATCCTAGCACTCAGAAAAATAGCGATCGTTCTCTGCGGGAAGCAGCAGTACAAATGCGCGTCATTGGGATGCAGTTGAAGAATCTTGACCCTTATCAAGTTCAACCTGTATTACCTGCTGAGAAGAAGAAAACTTTGAGTGTGCGTCTCAATGGGATTAACTACGTTTCGGAGAAAACTAGAAACGGTTTTAAGGAAGCGTTGGAGAGTGGACATAAGGTTTCGTTACAAAGTGCTGAGTTGAAAGTGCTGAGTGCTGAGTTGAAAGACCAGTTACAAGAGATTCCGCCCACAAGTGAAGAAAAGACTGAGAATTCTTCACCAGAATCAACACTCAGCACTCACACTTCGACTTCGCTCAGTGTACAGCACTCAGCACTCAGCACTCAGCACTCAGCACTCAATATGAAACTAGCCCAGGAAACTGATATGCCAACACCTGAAAACTTGGTAAATTACCAGCGAATGCTAGAAAGCTTAGAGTACCTGCTGACCCAATTCCAAAAGAATCAATCTGATAACTTACAAACTCACGGTCAGTATCTCAATCATCAGATGGAATATACCAAAGCATTCTTCCAACTGATGCAGCAGCAAAACGCTTTGTTTGCTAACGCCAAGTCTTCTCAAGAGGTAGCGCAACTGAAGCTAGTGGTTATGGAAGGTGTCGAACGCAGCATGATGCAGTTTCACTCTCAACAAGGTGAAACCCTCCGCATCCATGAACAATATCTTCTAGAACAGGTAGAATACGCCAAAAACTTCTTTAATCTCATTCAGCAGCAATATTCACAGTTGATTGCTGGCGGTGTCGCAGTTGAACCAACTCCTGTCAGTGATGCACCTGTACCTGCAACCACCAAAATTGTTGCACCAACTCCAGTAGTTGAGCCTGTAGCGAAAAACGGCAATGGTAACGGTTATGCTAAACCTGTTGAAATGCCAGTTGCACCAGCGCCTCAAGCTGTAGCAGTTGCACCTACGCCAGTAATTGAGACACCAGTTGCACCCGTACCTCAGCCTGTAGCGGTTGCATCTGCACCTCAGCCTGTTGCTTTCACGCCCACACCTGTAGTTGAAACACCTGCACCAGTTGTTCCAATTCCTACGCCTCAGCCTGTGGCTGTAGTTAGCGCACCTGTTATAGCTGCACCTGCGGTTGATGTCTCTGACTTAGACAAAAACCTGCTGGCTATTATCAGCGATAAAACTGGCTACCCAGTCGAAATGCTCGAATTAGAGATGGATATGGAAGCCGACTTGGGTATTGACTCCATCAAACGAGTTGAAATCTTGGGTGGCTTACAAGAAATGTATCCTAACTTACCCAAGCCCAACTTAGAAGAACTAGCAGAAAAACGCAGCATCGGTGACATTATTACATATCTGCAATCTAATTCTTCGGGAAGTGCTAATGTCGGAGTTGCAGTTTTACCCGCACCAGTCGCACCAGAAATGCCAGTTGCGCCTGTAGTAACTGCACCTGCACCAGTAGTAATTGCTGAGACTCCAGTTGTCGAAACAGTAGAAGATACCACTGATTACGCAGATATCGCCCAAACACTTCTAGCCATCACCAGCGATAAAACTGGCTACCCAGTCGAGATGCTGGAACTGGAAATGGACATGGAAGCGGACTTAGGTATCGACTCTATCAAACGGGTAGAAATTCTGGGAGCAATGCAAGAAACGTACCCCAACCTACCCAAACCCAACGTCGAAGACTTAGGTGACTTGCGAACCATCGGTCAAATAGTTGAGTATCTGCAACGCCTAGTTGCGGGTGAAAAAAAAAAGCCTGATTCTAACTGGGACTTCCAGCCAGTCCAAGTAATCGATAGCGTTGCGCGTCGTCCCGCGCAACTAAAAATCCTCCCGCTACCAGACAGCTTAGAGTTCAGTTTACCAGAGGGACACATCTGCTTAATCACAGATGATGGCTCCCTCACCACCTCCCACCTAGTACAAACACTGTGCGATCGCGGTTGGAAAGTAGTAGTATTAAGCTTCCCCCAAGCCATCATCGCTCAACAAGCACCCTTACCTGCTGGTGTAGAACGTATCACCCTCGCAGATATGAGTGAAGAATTACTCCAACACAAATTATCCGCGATCGCAACTAATATTGGCACAATTGGCAGCTTTATTCACATCCATCCCCAGGCTGTAGAACAGGACAAAGCGATAGTTAAGCACATCTTCTTTGTAGCGAAATACTTGAAGAAATCCCTCACCGAAACCGCCAATTACACCCGCAGTTCCTTCTTAACAGTCGTGCGCTTAGATGGAGCATTTGGGTTAGAGCATAACACCAATTATGGAGCGATCGCAGGTGGTTTATTTGGACTTACTAAAACCTTGAGATGGGAATGGCCAAAAGTATTTGCTCGCTCCATTGATTTGAGTCCGGCGATAGATGCACAAAAATCTGCTGAACATATTATTGCTGAACTGTGCGACTCGAATCTTTATATCAATGAAGTGGGTTACGGTTCCCAAGGGCGAGTTAGTTTGAAGGCTTCCATTAAGTAAAGCTTCACGCAAAGGCGCAAAGGCGCAAAGAAAAACTCTTCTTCTCCGCGTCCTCTGCGCCTTGGCGGTTCGTTTAAATAAATTCTCAAATTCAAACAAATATGACAACAGCAACTCAGGTTCGTTCCTCATCAGTATTTCTCGTCAGTGGTGGTGCGAAAGGAATCACCTCCCTCTGCGTTAAAAAACTTGCACAACAACAACCTTGCACATTTATACTCCTCGGTCGTTCCGAAATTTTAGAAAACGAACCAGACTTCGCCAAAGATTGTTTTGAAGAAGCTGCATTAAAAAAACGCATCATGGAAAATCTTCTCGCTCAAGGTGAGAAGCCTACACCCATGAGTGTGCAGAAAATATATAACAAAATTGCTTCCAGTCGAGAAATTAAGCAGACGATAGCAGAAATTCAAGCAACAGGCGCAAAGGTTGAATATCTGAGTGCTGATGTGACAAATGTTGCTGAACTACAACAAAAACTAGCAGCCACAGTTGCACGTACTGGCGCAATAACTGGCATTATTCACGGTGCTGGTAACTTAGCTGATAAATTAATTGAAAAGAAAACCGACCAAGACTTTGAAAAAGTTTATACAGCCAAAGTTCAAGGGCTAGAAAACTTACTGAATTGCGTTAACCCCAACCAACTAGAACAGTTAGTATTGTTCTCCTCCGTAACTGGATTTTACGGGAATATTGGGCAGTCTGATTATGCGATCGCCAACGAAATTCTCAACAAATCAGCGCATCTATTCAAACAAAACCATCCCAATTGTCACGTAGTTGCAATCAACTGGGGCGGTTGGGATAGTGGGATGGTGACACCAGAACTCAAAAAAGCTTTCGCCGAACGCGGAATTGATATTATCCCCGTAGAAGTTGGCGCACAAATGTTAGTCAACGAACTGCATCCCGCCCACCATGACTCTACACAAGTTGTCATTGGTAGCCCCACAATTCGTCCACCCGCACCTTTAGATGCAGAACTCAAAAGCTACCGCATTCGTCGCCGCATTGTATTAGAAGCAAATCCCTTTTTATACGATCATGTCATCGCAGGTTCCCCCGTATTACCAGCAACCTGCGCCATGTCTTGGATGATTAATGCTTGTGAAGAATTGCATCCAGGTTATCGCTATTTAAGTTGTAAAGAATTCAAAGTTCTCAAAGGAATTACCTTCGCTAACTCCAACGTCAGCGAACATATTCTGGAAATTCAAGAACTTGCAAAAAGTGAATCTGAATTTGTCGAATTACAAACCACAATCTTAAGTAAAACACCCGAAGGCAAAACTCATTATCACTTCCGCGCCCAAATCAAAATCGTGCGGAAAATGCCAGAAGCACCAGTTTACGAATCAGTAAACCTCAGCGAAGATAACATCATCACTACCACTGGCACAGACTTTTATCAAAAAGATAGCTCCTCATTATTTCACGGCCCAGCATTTCAAAAAATCACCAGAGTTATTAACATTACCCCCGAAAAAATCACCACCGAATGCTATTGGGCATCAATCTCACCCCAAACGCAAGGGCAATTTCCTATCAATTGGCATAACCCATACTGTAATGATTTAAGCACACAACCATTATGGGTTTGGCTAAACCATTTCCATCAAGAAATATGCTTACCAGGACAACTCACCCACTCCGAACAATTCCGCGCCTTACCTTGCGATGAAATCTTCTACGTTTCTTGCGAAGTTAAAGCAAAAACAGCAACAGGCGTAACCTCTGACTATTACATCCACGACCGCGAAGGTAAAATTTACTCCCGCATCCTCGGAGCCAAAGCAGTAATTTGGCCTATGAGAATGATGAATAAATAACCGCAGATAAACGCAGATAAACGCCGATAACCCTCCGCGCCCCTCTGCGTTTAAAATAGTAATATCTCTTTGCGCCTTTGCGCCTTTGCGCGAAACAAATTTCCACTCCGGGGAACAACGTAAATCCAAAAGCCCACCCCAACGAGGACAACAACAGTGGAAAAAATAGCCATCATCGGTATATCCTGCCTTTTCCCCGACGCGAATAATCCCGAACAATTTTGGCAGAATATCACCGAACAAAAAAACTCAACCTCAGAAGTTACACTTGCCGAAATTGGCGTTGATCCCACAATATTTTACGACACTGCTAAAGGCAAACCGGAAAAAATTTACTTCCTCCAAGGTGGATTTATTCGCAACTTTCAATTCGACCCCAGCGAATACAACCTATCACCAACCTTAGTAAATAGCTTAGATAACACCTTTAAATGGTCACTCTACGCAGCTAAACAAGCAGTCCAACATAGTGGCTATTTAGGTAATCAACAAGCCCTCGCCAAATGTGGCGTAATTTTAGGAACCCTTGCCTTACCGACAAAACTTTCCAATCAATTATTATCCCCCATTTATCGCCGCACAATTGATGGTGCGATCGCGCAACTTCTCCAAGACCAAGATTTCCATTTAGCAGCCATCCCCCCAACCACCAAACCATCATCCTACAACGCGATGATCTCTGGTTTACCAGCCGCCCTCATCGCTCAATCTCTCTCACTATCAGGCACTCATTTCTGTATAGATGCAGCTTGTTCCTCAGCCTTTTACTCCATCAAACTAGCATCGCACTACTTACAGACAGGCAAAGCCGATTTGATGTTAGCTGGTGCTATTAGTTGTTCTGACCCTCTATTCTTACGAATGCTCTTTTCTGGTATTCAAGGATATCCAGAAAACGGAATTAGCCGTCCCCTAGATAAAGCATCACGCGGTTTAGTAACCTCCGAAGGTATCGGTATGGTAGTTCTCAAACGCTACAGTGATGCTGTTAGAGATGGTGATAATATTCTTGCTACTGTTTGCGGTAATGGACTCTCCAACGATGGTAGAGGCAAACACTTACTCAGCCCCAACGCTAAAGGACAAATCTTAGCTTACGAACGAGCTTATCAAGAAGCCCAACTTAGCCCGAAAGAAATTGATTATTTAGAGTGTCACGCTACAGGCACACTCTTAGGCGATACCACCGAATGTAATTCTGTAGAAAGCTTTTTTGGGGAACACCAAGCATCACCATTAGTAGGTTCTGCTAAATCAAATGTTGGTCATTTGTTAGTAGGTGCTGGAATGGTTGGCTTAACCAAAGCAATTTACAGCCTAAATCATGGTGTAATTCCACCCACCATTAATATTGATGAACCCATCGGTGCAGAAAATACTGTTATTTCTCCTAAAAACATAGTCAAAACAACAACACCTTGGCCTAACAATAATTCGACTAAACGTGTAGCTTTAAGCGCCTTTGGGTTTGGTGGAACTAACTCTCACATCATTTTGGAAAAAACCGCGAAGGACACAAAGGACACAAAGAAATAAGAGTTTTAGAGATTTCTAGATAAGTTTATAAAATTACCTATTGTCTCTCTAACTCTGTGTTCTCCCGAAGTTTGCTCAACGCGGGGAACCCGCGCACGCAACTTCTCTCTGTGTCTCTGTGGTTCGTTATTCCCTCTTTCCTTCGCGCTCTTTGCGTCCTTTGCGGTTCGTTATAAACTCTGTTTAGGTACTCAATAATGACCCAAGATAATAAAAACAAAATTGCAATTATTGGCATGGATGCCTTCTTTGGCGAATGCCATAACTTAGATGCTTTTGAACGTAGTATTTATGACGGTAAACAACACTTCATACCTCTACCTGAAAAAAGATGGTATGGCATTAACACCGAAAAAGACTTACTCCAAGACTACGGTTTAGCTGAAGGTAAACCCCCAGTCGGAGCATATATCAAAGACTTTGAAATTGATACTTTAGCCTATAAAATTCCTCCCAACGAAGTCGAAAAACTCAACCCCCAACAACTATTACTGTTGAAGGTTGCAGAACGCGCCATCAAAGATGCAAACCTCCCCGAAGGTGGGAATGTCGCGGTAATTATTGCGGCTGAAGCAGAGTTATCTGTACACCAACTACAACAAAGGTGGGATTTATCTTGGCAAGTCAAAGATGGTTTGAATGCGGCGGAAATTACCTTACCACCAGAAAAGATTGCTCAATTAGAAACCATCGTTAAAGATAGCGTTCACCAACAAGTAGAGATTGGTGAATACTTAAGCTATATCGCCAACATTATGGCGAGTCGCATTTCCTCGCTGTGGAACTTCACCGGGCCTGCTTTCACCCTTACGGCTGTAGAGACTTCAGCTTTCAAAGCTTTGGAAGTAGCGCAAATGTTACTGATGACTGGCGAAGCAGACGCAGCCATTGTTGGTGCTGTTGACTTGGCTGGTGGTGTAGAGAATGTATTGTTACGCAATCAAACCGCCAAGATTAACACTGGTGTCAATACGTTGAGTTATGACCAAAAAGCCAACGGTTGGAATGTGGGTGAAGGCGCGGGTGTAGTGGTTCTCAAACGCTACGATGTGGCGCAAGAGAATGGCGATCGCATTTATGCCACCATTGATGCTGTTAATATCGGACAATCTCTGGTCAATTCAGCAAACGAAGCCTTTCAGAGTGCAGGTGTACAACCCTCTCAGGTGAAATATGTAGAGGTTTGCGCTAGTGGTATTCCCCAAGAAGACGAAACGGAAATTACAGGTTTATTGCAAGCATACCCATCAGTAGGTCATGGTTTGCACTCTGCTATTGGTAGCGTCAAAGCCAATATCGGACACACTCAAGTAGCTTCGGGAATTGCCAGCTTAATCAAAACAGCGTTGTGTCTTTACTATCGCTACATTCCTGCTACTCCTAATTGGTCAGGTGTGAAAGCACCACAACAATGGGAAGGCAGTCCTTTTTATGTAGCTACAGAATCTCGTCCTTGGTTCTTGGGTAAAGACTCTGACCGTCGGATAGCTGCAATTAACGGTCTGGGTTGTGATGGCACTTTTGCTCATGTGATTATCTCAGAAGACCCCACCCAAGAAGAACGCCCTAGCAGATATCTGGAGCAAATGCCATATCATCTGTTCCCGATAACTGCTAACGACAGGGATAGTATTTTTGCGGCTCTAGATAGTCTGCAAAAGAGCATTGAAACTAGTTCTTCTTTATCAGACTGTGCAAGTCAAGCCTTTGCTGCATATAAAGCCAACCCCCAAGCGCAATACGCCATCGCCATTAACGGACGGAACAAAAAAGAACTCCTCAAAGAAATTGAGTCGGCGCGTAAGGGTGTCAAAACGGCGTTTGAAAAAGGTACAGACTGGCAAACACCTATAGGTAGTTATTTCACTCCCAAGCCTCTCGGAAAGCATGGCGAAATTGCCTATGTATATCCGGCGGCGGTGAACTCTTATGTAGGTATGGGTCGAAATCTCTTCCGCCTGTTTCCTAGAATCTTCAACGATTACATGGTGAAGAGTCTAAATAAGCGGGTAGCGGATGTAGAACTACGAGTATTTCCCAGAAGTTTGAGTAAGTTATCCCTCAGACAGCTAGAGACTCTAGAAAAGCAATTGCTAGATGATTCTTTAGCAATGTTTGAAGCGGAAATGTTTTTTACCAGACTGCTTACCACGGTTATTTGTGATGACTTTCAACTCAAGCCGAAGTATGTATTTGGTTACAGCTTGGGTGAAACGAGCATGATGGTAGCGCAAGGAGTTTGGAATGATTTCTTCCAAGGTAGTAACTCTTTCAACTCCTCGGCGTTGTTTGGGAATAGGTTATCTGGGCCGAAAAATGCGGTGCGCGAGTTTTGGGGTTTACCAAACACAGATAATTCAGACAAAAACTTTTGGGGTAACTTCGTTTTGATGGCGAGTCCTGAACAGGTACAAGAAGCTATCAAAAACGAGCCGCAAGTTTATCTCACACAAATTAATACACCGGAAGAAGTGTTAATTGCTGGTGAACCTGCGGCGTGTAAGCGAGTCATTGCCGCCTTGGGATGTAACTCTTTTACGGCTCCGTTTGATCACGTTATTCACTGTGAAACGATGCGATCAGAGTATGGGGAGTTAGTTAAATTAAATACTCTACCATCGCAGAATCTAGCAGGTGTTACCTTCTATTCTGCGGCTGAATATCAGCCTATTGCACTAGAGAGTGGTGCGATCGCTCGCAGCATCGCCACCGGACTTTGCCAACAATTAGACTTTCCTCGCCTAGTCAACCGCCTCCACGACGACGGTGCGAGAATCTTCATCGAAGCTGGTGCTGGTGGTGTTTGTTCACGCTGGATTGATAAAATTCTCGAAGACAAAGACCACATCACCGTATCCCTCAACCGCCGGGGGATGGATGACCATACTAATATTGTCAAAGCACTAGCAAAACTTCTCAGCCATCGCGTAGCTGTAGATTTATCACCACTCTACAACCTCACACCTGCGCCCAAACAAAATAAAGCTACACTACGCACTGTGACAGTCGGTGGTGAATCAATAACCGCCAGTATTTTGACTGAAGAAAACCGCAAACTTTTCCAAGATTTGCCAGGGAAAGCTAAAGGTATTCAATCTGAAAATCTGCATTCAAATATACCATTACCCGATGAAATTGATATCATCAAATCCCTGCAAGATACACATAAAATCTTAGGCGGTGAAATTCTGACGCAAAATGCAGAAGTTTCAATGAAAAATATCATTGAACACGGTTTTACAGCAGCAGAAAAAGTAGAATCTTCTGAGTTAATCGCCACACCGACACAAGCATCTGCTACCAATCAAGATTTAAATACCCTAATCAGAATGCTGGAGATAAATACCTCTCACTGTCAAAAGCTGAATGCTAATAATGCTCGGATAACTCAAGCACATACAGCTTTTTTACAAGCACGGCAAGATTTTAGTCAGCAGATGCGTGAAATTATTCAATTGCAATTAGTTTGCGCGGAAGATTTGCTCAAAGAATAAGCTTGAATGCACGTTACCTCATGGTTTAAGGATAAAGATTTAACACACTTTATTCTTAGACCTTTCTTAAGAAAGTTAAATTATAGCAATTCTAATTGAGTAATGAAAAAAAGCTTTTTTAACGTAGACGCGCAAGCGGCTTCCCGAAGGGTACCACAAAGTACGCAAAGTACGCAAAGTTGAAAAAGATAATTTTGTCAGTTCCAACCTTTATTATCTTTCTTCCCTTCGCGCCCTTTGCGCCCTTTGCGGTTCGTTTCAAAAAAAATAATTCACCTAACCACAACAATAAAATCAGCAATTAACAATCCGAGGGATAACTACTGTGACGACCTTCGATATGCCACTCAGCACCCAAGATAATGGCTTAAGATTCTCCGCCTATACATACAATCATAATCTTGTTTGGAAAGGCAATTTAGAAACAATATCCTTTGAACAGCAAGCCATCAAAAATAAATTACTGCTATTAGATAAACCTTGCTATCTTGTCAAAATTGCAGGTAAAATCGGCATTACAAATGAAGGATATTTATATCCTGCTGATAATAACACAACTTCCCAATTAGAATTAATCGCTTCTCTTGCGCCAATTTCTCTACAACAGTTAGGCGACCCTAGTTTTCTCGCTGGTTATGGCGTGAAATATGCCTATATGACTGGCGCAATGGCTGGTGGTATTGCTTCTGAAGAACTGGTGATTGCGTTAGGAAAAGAGAAAATTTTAGGTTCTTTTGGTGCAGGTGGTTTACCTCCCGAAAGAATAGAATCAGCAATTCAACAAATTCAACAAGCTTTACCAAATGGCCCCTACGCTTTTAATTTAATTCACAGTCCTAATGATATGGCGATTGAACGTCGGGCTGTGGATTTATATTTAAAATATGGGGTAAAGGTGGTAGAGGCTTCAGCATTTTTAGATTTAACACCCAACATTGTTTATTATCGACTGGCTGGGTTAAGTTTAAATGATGCCAATCAAATCATCATTCAAAATAAGGTCATCGCTAAAATTTCTCGCCGCGAAGTTGCGAGTAAATTTATGCAGCCAGCACCAACTAAAATTGTCAAAGAATTAGTTGAACAAGGATTAATTACTGGGTTACAAGCAAGATTGGCAGAACAAGTGCCAATGGCTGATGATATTACTGTGGAAGCTGATTCTGGTGGTCATACTGATAACCGTCCGTTGATTTGTTTGCTTCCTTCATTGATTGCTTTAAAGGATGAAATTCAAACTAAATATCATTATTCCCAACCAATTAGAGTTGGTGCAGCCGGGGGAATTGCGACCCCAGAATCAACCTTAGCAGCTTTTATGATGGGTGCTGCTTATGTAGTTACTGGTTCAATTAATCAAGCTTGTGTTGAATCTGGTGCTTGTGAGCATACTAAAAAACTATTAGCACAAGCAGAAATGGCTGATGTAACTATGGCTCCCGCCGGCGATATGTTTGAAATGGGTGTGAAAGTACAAGTGCTGAAACGGGGTACGATGTTCCCGATGCGAGCGCAAAAATTGTATGAATTGTACCGCACTTATAACTCAATTGAAGAAATCCCGGCGGCAGAAAAAGAGAAGTTAGAAAAACAAGTTTTTCGGAAAACTATTGCTGAGGCTTGGGAAGGAACGGCTGCTTATTTATCACAGAAAAATCCTGAAAAATTGGGTAAGGCTGTGAATAATCCTAAGTTGAAGATGGCTTTGATTTTCCGTTGGTATTTAGGCTTATCTTCTCGTTGGTCTACTGCTGGTGAAAAAGGTCGAGAAGTTGATTATCAAATTTGGTGCGGCCCGGCGATGGGTGGTTTTAATGACTGGGTACGCGGTTCTTATTTAGCTGAACCAGAAAACCGCTCAGTTGTGGATGTTGCTGACCAGATTATGCAGGGTGCAGCATTTTTATATCGCATCCAAAATTTAAAAATTCAAGGTTTGCAAATACCCGATTACTACACTCAGTATCGTCCCGAAGTTTGTCAATAATTGGAAGAGGTAACAATGTCTTATAGTGCAGCAGATATTCAAGCGTGGATGGTGTCTAACCTCGCTGAGTTAGTAGGTGTAGAAACTGACGAAATTGATATCCACGAAAATCTCGAAAACTACGGTTTAGACTCAGCACAAGCAATGACTCTAGTAAGTAAATTAGAGGAATTACTGGGTTTTCAACCATCTCCTTTGTTGTTGTGGCATTATCCCAATATTGCATCTTTATCAGAGCGTTTAGCTGAGGAATTAGTCGAACAATCTGATGTACAAGATACAGGAATTATCAAACAAAGCAGTGGGAATCATGCTACTGACATCCCTACTCTCGATTTACAAGCTGAAGTAGTCCTCGACCCCACAATTAATCCTGGCGGTGCTGTTTACACACCTATCGACAAACCCAAGAAAATCTTCTTGACAGGTTCCACTGGCTTTTTAGGCGCGTTCATCATCCGGGAACTGCTAGAACAAACCGACGCAGAATTGTATTGCTTGGTACGCGCCAGCAGCCTCCAAGACGGTAAAAACAAGCTGCAAAAGAACCTGGAACAGTATGGAATTGGTCAGGATGAGTTAGATCCTCGCATTATTCCCGTCATTGGTGATTTATCACAACCAATGTTAGGCCTGGGCGCAGAACTGTTCCAAGCGTTAGCAACCAACATTGACACCATCTATCACAGTGCTGCTTTGTTGAACTATGTTTATCCCTACTCAGCACTGAAAACTGCTAACGTTTTAGGTACGCAAGAAATATTGCGCTTGGCTTGTCAAATCAAGGTCAAGCCGGTACATTACGTTTCCAGTGTGGCTGTATTTGAATCACCTTATTACGCGGGTAAGGTGGTGAAGGAAGATGATGATTTTAGCCACTGGGAAGGTATTTTCCTCGGTTACTCCCAAACCAAATGGGTAGCTGAGAAGTTGGTGAAAATTGCCAGCGATCGCGGTTTACCTGTTACAATCCACAGACCACCATTAATCGCTGGAGATAGCAACACAGGTATCGGTAACACCCACGACTTTATCAACTTGATGGTCAAGGGTTGTCTACAAATGGGTAGCTTCCCAGATGTAGAATATATGTTGGATATGTCTCCTGTAGACTATGTAAGTAAAGCGATCGTCTATCTGTCAATGCAACCAGAATCGATAGGTAAAGCTTTCCACTTACAACATCCCAACCCAGTTTCTTTAAAATTTTTAGTTGAGTGGGTGAGTTCTTTCGGTTATCCCGTGCAAATTCTCCCCTACGATGAATGGCAAGCAGAGTTGATTAAAAATGCCGCCTCACCAGATAATCCTTTATATACCTTGCGCCCATTCTTGTTAGAACGCTGGTCAGAAGAACAAGTCACAATTCCTGATTTGTATCTGCAAACAAGAAGACCCACAATTAGCTGTGAAGCAACAGTGAAGGCATTAGAGGGTAGTGGAATTTCCTGTCCACCAATCGATTCTAAGTTGTTTATGACCTACACAGCTTATTTAATCGAAAGCGGCTTCTTGAGTGTCGCTTTGTAATATTTTGCTTGTTATGTATCACAATATTACATTTGTTTATGTTGCCTATTTGCAGTTAAAAACATATTTTTAACAATCAACTAGCCTTGTGAATAAATGTAATAAATAGCCACATAACTGCTAAATAATTAGTTAAAAATACAAAACCCAGTTGTTTATCTAACTGGGTTTTTGGTTTATTATGCTATATCAGGAATATTGCTGTTTATCATCAAGTCAATTTACATCAAATCTTAATATTAAGGATATTATTTCTTAAAATTTTTGCTCACAAGAAATTTATATTTTTTAGTTTTGATTTATATATGTACTTCTGTTTTACAAATTACAATAAAAACTCAGTATTCATTTTATGTTTTCAGCAACACGGCAGTATGTTGAACATTTTTATATAAAGATTGGATAAAAGTTGAATTGTTAAATTTAGTCTAGATAAGCTTTAGATGAACTTATTTTAAATTGGTTTGATTTTTGAAGTTGCAAATACTGAAATTGAGTATTTGTATCAAAAGCAGTTAGATTACTGATGTAAACCAAAGTAGTCAAAAACTACATTAATGTCACTATTAAACCTGACACACTTTGGTATTAATTCTGAAGTAATCTAGCTGATGGAAATCTTCTCTGAAACTTTTTTTAAGCAAGCTTTTGACTTTGCCGAATTAGAACAGACAATAGCGTCTACTATCCGTCTGGTTGCACATAATCCGGCTGCTTTGTATGTATTCTGGCAACATTATACTTGTTTCAATGGCTACACATCCTCAGTAATTTCTCGGCTTGCGAGTTCAATTGCGATGTCTCGTTATTTATTTACTGATCCAGAAATTGCGGTGATTGAAGAAGCAGATCGCGGCTTTCAAATTTCTGCTGAGATTATGATTGCTGCGTCTGATGAAGGAGCTTATGGTATCACCCATCGAGAATTGGCTCAATTACTGTTAAAGACAGTAGGAGACTATGCAGGAATTTCCGTCGAGGAACGTAACCAACTTTCTCAGACTCCAGTTTGGCTGGACGACATTGTGCAAGCTGTCATAGCTGGCTACCAAGGAACTCCCGGCGATGCTGTTTCCTTGATTCGTTCTCTGGGATTTCATACGGCTTCCGAAATGTTGGGCGATCGCGAGTATGCACTATTGGATATGATTATCCGCTATGAAAATCAAGGCGTAGGATTTGACCGCTACCTCAAAGAGAAAAGTACTCCCGTCGCCATTCGGGGTCATCGTTATGATCCTTGGTGTTATGTTGTCATCCACGGTAAACATGAAGGTTCCGGCGCAGAAGCCAGACACTTTGACCATGTTTTACAAGCCTTGAATATGGTAGTTCAGTATCGGCCTGAGTCAGAGCAGCAAATTATGGAGTGGGTGCTTGAAGGTTATCAAGCATTTACAGAGTTACAGCAGCGTTTATTTAGAGAAATTTATCGGGAATGTCTGCAAGTGCTAGAACCTCTAGAGACAGGTAATTTAGTTTCTGTATAACTTGCTGGCGATCGCTCCAGGGTGCATATACTCACTCTTGAAGTTGATGTAGAAATTTTCTCAACTTGCATCTACTACTTATTCATCACAAATCATGTTTCATTGGCAAGAAGTCATTGGTATAGTCGCCGGGTTTCTCTCACTCTTAGGCTTTTTACCCTACATATTTAGCATCTATCAAAGAAAAACTCGACCTAACAGAGTTACTTGGTGGATTTGGACAGTTGTCGGGTTCATTCTTTGTTTTAGCTACTACTCCTCTGGTGCGGTTAATACAATCTGGGTTCCGGTGTGTTCTGCAATTGGTCATTTGACGATTGCTATTCTTGGGATTAAATATGGTGAAGGTGGTTGGAATCGTTTTGACCGATGGTGTCTATTAACTGCTGGTCTTAGTCTGATCCTTTGGTGGCGTTTTAGCTCTCCTAGTATTGCTCTCATGATCAATATCTGCATTGATTTTTTAGGAGCTTTACCAACCATCAGAAAATCCTACTATCAACCACATACAGAAGATATTTTCACATGGTCTATATTTCTGTTGGCGCATACACTCAATCTGTTTGCCCTTAAAAATTGGTCTTTTAACCTCTCAGTTTATCCACTGTATTTATTTGGCTCAACTTTCACTATATTTCTCTTACTTTCCCGTACTCAAATCCATAGTCAAGTGAATTTGTATAAACGACGCAGAAGTATAAAAATCTAGAAGAATAAGACACTTTTGTTTTAATTAACCAAACATTTTCCTACTTCATATAGCCAACCATAAAGATTTTCAGCAAAACCTAAAATCAGATATATAATTCATATTTGATTTTTATTTTTTCTGCCCATTGACTGACGACACTAGTATATTCTGTAATCAACCTAGATTCTTCTATGTCATCTAAGCTGCTCTCTAGAAAAATTCCTCAAGACGGCAAATCTCAAAAAATTTCATTACGTTTGATTCTGGTTGTGCCTTTTGTACTGCAAGTGATTACAGCTGTAGGACTAACAGGATATCTGTCATTACGCAATGGTCAAAAAGCTGTAAACGAATTAGCAAGTCGATTACTAACTGAAGTCAGTGGACGCATAGACCAACATTTAGATAGTTATATGCTTGTTCCGCAAAAAGTAGTTATACTCACTTCCGATGTAATTGAGATGGGCTTATTAGATTTGCAAGACAAACAGCAACTGGGAAAATTTTTCTGGAGACGGCTGAAATCATTTAATATTGGCTATATACTTTTAGGTTTCCAAACAGGTGATTACATTGCAACTGGCTATCTTTTTGGTGATCATCGCATTACTATTGATGAATTAGCTCCTAACAATTATCAAGGTAGTAATCATTTATATAGTTGGTCAACTGATAATCAAGGAAACCGAATCAAAATTGTTCAAGATAATGGAGAATTTATTGCTAAAAATGAAGGTTGGTATGCAGAAGCAGCCAACCAAGGTAAACCAACTTGGAGTCCCGTTTATAACTGGTTAGTTCCACCTTTTAACTTATCGATTGCCGCTAGTCATCCTATTTATGACTCGAAGAAAAAACTGCTTGGTGTCATTGCGGCTGAACAACGTCTTTCCCAAATTAGTGATTTCTTAGGTCAGTTGAAAGTTAGCCAAACTGGTAGAACTTTTATTATTGAACATAATGGTCTATTAATTGCTAGTTCAAGTGATGAACAACCCTTCAGCCTTCAAAATCAAAAACCGCAACGCCTATTAGCATCCAAGAGTAAAGATCCACTCATCAAAGCCACTGCTAACTATTTGACGACACATTTTGGCAGTTTTGAGAAAATTAGTGATTCTCAGCAAATGGATTTTTTACTCCAGGGTCAACGCCAGTTTGTCCAGATTACTCCTTGGCGCGATGAATGGGGACTTGATTGGTTAATGGTGGTTGTGGTTCCTGAAGAGGATTTCATGGCGCAAATTAATGCTAATACTCATACAACGATTCTGTTGTGTTTATTAGCTTTAGGTTTAGCAATTATTCTTGGGGTTTATACATCTGAATGGATTACGCAACCAATTCTACAATTAAGTCAAGCTTCAGAAGCGATCGCCAATGGTAAACTAGACCAAAAAGTTCAGGAATCTCAAGTTGAAGAACTGCAAATTTTAGCACAATCTTTTAATATGATGGCTACTCAGCTACGCGAGTCTTTTAATGCTTTATCTAAAACCAATGAAGAACTAGAAATTCGAGTTGAAAATCGCACCAAAGAACTCAGGGAAGCAAAAGAAAGTGCTGATAGTGCCAATAAAGCCAAAAGCGAATTTCTCGCTAATATGAGCCATGAGCTACGTACACCCCTAAATGGAATTCTCGGTTATGCTCAAATTTTACAAGGTTCCAAAAATCTCACAGCAAAAGAAATAAAAGGCATCAATATTATTCATCAATGTGCTTCTCATCTATTAACTTTAATTAATGATATCCTTGACCTTTCTAAAATTGAGGCGAGAAAATTAGAACTACAGCCGACACAATTTAATTTTCTTTCCTTTCTCCAAGCCGTTGCTGAAATCTGTCTGATTAAAGCCGAACAAAAAGGAATTGAATTTGTCTATCAATTCGATGAACATCTGCCAATTGCTATCGAAGCAGATGAAAAACGTTTACGGCAAGTTCTGATTAATTTGTTAAGTAATGCTATAAAATTTACCGAGACTGGCAAAGTAATTTTTAAAGTAGAAGTTATTTTTCCTGGACATCAATTTTCCCAAGATGATATAAATATACCACCAACAACCACTTATAAAATTCGCTTCCAAATAGAAGATACTGGTATAGGAATTAAATCTGAAGAACTAGAGAAAATATTTTTACCTTTTGAGCAAGCAGGTAGTATTAAAAAACAATCAGAAGGTACAGGATTAGGTTTGGCAATTAGTCATAAAATTCTCTCGATCATGGGCGGTGATTTAAAAGTTAAAAGTGTAATGAGTCAGGGAAGTATATTTTGGTTTGATTTAAAAATAGCCAAAGCTCAAGAATGGATTGATATATCTCAAAGTTACCAAAGCCGAAAAATCATTGGTTATAAAGGAGAGAAAAAGAAAATATTAATAGTGGATAATGTTGCGGAAAATCGCTCTGTATTTGTTAGTTTATTAGAAGTATTTGGTTTTGAATTAGTAGAAGCAGAAAATGGTCAAACTGCTTTAGCACAAGCAACAGAATTTAAACCAAACTTAATTATTACAGGTGCTTGTATGCCGGTAATGGATGGATATCAGATGTTATCTAATTTACGAGAATCTTTAGAATGGCAAAATTTGAAGGTGATAGTTTCTTCAGCTAGTGTATTTGATGATGATAAACAAAAAAGCTTTGATGCAGGTGCAGATGACTTTTTAGCTAAACCTGTCCAACTGCCTGAACTACTCAATCAATTAGAGAAACATTTACGCTTGGAATGGATTTATGAAGAAAAAACTGTCGAGGCGATCGCACCTGTTAATATAATCGGATCTCACAAACAAAATGAATCTGAAATTATTCCGCCACCTCTAGTAGAATTGAATTATTTAAAGGAATTAGCTCTAAAAGGTCGGATAAAAGCTATTTCTAAACATTTAGAAAATATAGAGAAAATGGATGAACGTTATATTGCTTTTGTGCAGTATGTGAATCATCTAGCTCAAGGGTTCCAAGTTAAGGAAATTAGAGAGTTTCTCGAAAGAATATCGCAAATAAATTATTAATAAAAATTCCTCACTCCATAAAAATTTGAATAAGTATCAGGGGAAGAATTGTGCAGACTCAAGAAACCAATTTAATTTTAATTGTAGATGATACGCCTACCAACTTAGAAGTACTTTCGGAAGCTTTGACTGACGCTGGTTTTGAAGTTGCAGTCGCCACTAGTGGAGAAAGTGCTATTGAACAAATCGAATATGATCCACCAGACCTAATCTTATTAGATGTAATGATGCCGGGGATTGATGGATTTGAAACATGCTACCGACTCAAGCAAAATCCACAGACAAAAGATATTCCTGTCATTTTTATGACTGCTTTGAGCGATACGGTAGATAAGGTGAAAGGCCTTTCTTTAGGTGCTGTTGATTATATTACCAAGCCATTTCAGCAAGCAGAAGTGTTGGCGCGGGTTCAAATCCATGTGAATTTGCGAAACTTGAATTCAGCACTAGCAGAGAAAAATTTCCGTCTCCAACAAGAAATCCAAGAAAGGGCGATCGCTGAAGCAGCTTTACAGAAATTAACTCAAGAATTAGAACAAAGGGTATTGGAACGTACCCAAAAACTTACTGACGCACTTTGCACCTTAGAAAAAGCTCAAGTTCAGCTGGTGCAGTCAGAAAAGTTAGCCACTCTAGGTCAACTAGTAGCGGGTATAGCCCATGAAATTAATAACCCCGTGAACTTTATCCACGCCAATCTTTACTATGTCAGTCGCTATACCCAGAACTTGCTGGAATTAGTGGCACTTTATCAAAAGCAATTACCTGGCGCTACCCCGGAGATTAAAGCCAAAGCTAAAGACATAGACTTAGAATATTTGCTAGAAGACTTACCAAAAATTCTTTCTTCAATGGAAGTTGGGACTGAGAGAATTTGTGACATTATTAAATCTTTGCGTAGCTTCTCCCGCCACGATGAAGCAGAAGTCAAAGTGGTAAACATTCATGAGGGTATAGATAGTACACTCATGATTCTCAAGCGACACCTAGACGGAAAACCAGGACAGCCAAACATTAAAGTAGTCAAAGAATATGGCAACCTGCCCAAAGTAGAGTGCTATCCCGGCAAAATGAATCAGGTGTTTATGAATATTTTGAGTAATGCCATTGATGCTTTAACAGAAGCGATGGAACATTATCCGAGTTATGTGCCATCACCGATGATTCGGATTCATACCGAGGTGGTAGACAGCGATCGCATTATTATTAGAATTGCTGACAATGGTCTAGGAATACCAGAACATATTCAACAACGAATTTTCGACCCTTTCTTTACAACCAAACCTGCGGGTAAGGGTACAGGGTTGGGAATGTCAATTAGTCATCAAATTATCACTGAACTACATTATGGCAGTTTGCGCTGTATTTCCCATCCAGAGCAAGGAGCAGAATTTATAGTGGAAATACCCATTCAACAGCCACAAGTTTGTCATACAGGCTTAGTTAAGCAAAAAGTTGTCGGTTCTGCCGTACCTGTGATGTTGAACTTTTAGTCAATGATTAGGTTAGGAAACGTTAGGGTCTTTGTAGATTTTAGTTTTAGTCTAGATTTTTACTCAGCGATTCAATATAAAATCTAAAATTCACTATTGCAAAATTACAATGGCAGACCTAACTCCTAATTCCAGTTTTAGTTTGACTCTGCGGTTGCAAATTCCCAACCGCGTCGGGATGTTAGCATCGGTGACACAGGCGATCGCAACCAGTGGTGGTAATCTGGGGCAAATAGATTTAATTGAACAAACCCGTCAAGAATCTACGCGCGATATTACCGTAGATGCAGCTAGTACAGAACATGCTGAAACCATTGTCCAAGCAATCAAAGAACTACCAAACATTAAGGTGATCGATGTTTACGATCGCACCTTTAATTTACACCGTGGTGGCAAAATTAGCATCACTAGCCGTATTGCCTTAAGAAGTGTTTCTGATTTAGCAATGGCTTATACTCCTGGTGTGGGGCGGATTTGTAAAGCGATCGCCGCCAACCCAGAAGAAGTTTACAATCTGACAATTAAACAAAATACTGTCGCCATTGTTACCGATGGTAGTGCAGTTTTGGGCTTGGGTAATCTCGGCCCGGCGGCGGCTTTACCTGTGATGGAAGGCAAAGCTATGCTATTTAAGGAATTTGCTGGTATCGATGCTTTTCCTATTTGTCTAGCTACCCAAAGTACCGATGAGATTGTTCAGGCGGTGAAGCAAATTGCGCCTGTGTTTGGCGGGGTGAACTTAGAAGATATTGCTGCGCCCCGTTGTTTTGAAATTGAACAAAGATTGCGTCAGGAATTAGATATCCCAGTATTCCATGATGACCAACATGGCACAGCGATTGTCACTTTAGCAGCATTATATAACGCGCTGAAATTAGTTAACAAATCAATGGCAGATATCCGCATTGTCATTAATGGTGCGGGCGCTGCGGGTGTGGCGATCGCGCGGTTACTGCGGAAAGCTGGGGCGCAAACCATTTTGATGTGTGACTCTAAAGGTATTCTTTCTGTTCACCGCACTGACTTGACAGAAGAAAAACAAGAATTTGCTGTCAAAGCCCAAGGAACATTAGCTGGCGCAATGCAAGGTGCAGATGTCTTTATTGGTGTTAGCGCCCCTGGCGTATTAACCCCAGAAATGGTGCAAGCAATGGCGAAAGATCCCATTGTGTTTGCCATGGCCAATCCCATTCCTGAAATTCAGCCAGAATTAGTGAGCAAAACTGTGGCGGTAATGGCGACAGGACGCAGTGATTACCCCAATCAAATTAACAATGTGTTGGCTTTTCCGGGAGTCTTCCGGGGTGCTTTAGATTGTCGTGCTAAAGAAATTACAACCACAATGTACTTAGAAGCGGCCAGTGCGATCGCTTCTTTAGTCAACCCCAGCGATTTGAGTCCTGAACATATTATTCCTTCTGTGTTTGATACCCGTGTCGCCCCGGCTGTGGCGGCGGCTGTACAAAGGGCAGCACGTCAAGAAGGTATTGCCAAGAGTTGAGTATAATTCTTGTGGGATAGGCAGCTTGCCTATCTCCCAGAAAAAGACAGTAAAGATCAAGTAACCGCAGATGTACGCAACGAAAAGTTGAGCCAGTGCGTTGGGCGGGTTCCCCGACTCCTTCACTGGCGTTGCGCGTCCGGCTTTCCCGGCGCAAAACTTTTTCAGACAGATACACGCAGATAAAATTCACTCATGCAGTATCCTTTTGGAAGCGAGTTCATCACCGAACTGCCGCTAATTTTGGCAGGGCCAATGCTACAACATACTGAATCAACAGCCGTGACGGTATGGATAGCCCTCAAGCAGTCTTGTCGGGTAGAACTGAAAATTTATGAAACAACAAATCAAGGCGCAACTCTAGGGAATTGTTTGTTGACTGGAGAACGCGCTACATCTGCTTTGGGTGAATATCTGCATGTTGTGGCGGTAACGGCTGAATGTCACGATGAAAATCATCTGCTGGGCGATCGCATCTACGCCTACACCTTACAATTTATCTGTGGTACAGAACAGCAAACCCTATCGCAGGCATTAAGTTCTGAGAATTTTGCCGCAGATAGCATTAGTTATTTTGACCATCAACAACCAACCTTTGTTTTACCTCCCAGCCGTCTGCAAGATTTAAAAATTGTCCACGCTTCTTGTCGTAAACCGCACGGACATGGGTTGGATGCGTTACCAATTCTTGATAGTTTAATTGCAACTACAGCAACTCAACCCCAACGCCGCCCCCAGCAATTGTTTCTCACTGGCGACCAAATCTATGGTGATGATGTTGCTGATCCTTCCTTATGGGTGGCGACTCATTTGGGCGATATTTTATTGGGTTGGGAAGAAAAGTTACCAGTCAGCCCAATTAGCTGTACTCCCAAGGAATTACCTACCAGACAACGGGCGGAAGTCGCAACAGAACAAGCAGGTTTCACCGCCGGATTACATAACAAATACAGTAAAGTTAACAGTCATCTGCTGAGTTTGGGGGAATATTACGCGGCTTATTTATTAACTTGGTCGCCTGTGTGCTGGCCTAGGAAATTTCCTCAAGGAACAGAAGTAACTAGCGATCGCCAAGGTATCAAAAACTGGAATCGAGAAGTCAAAGATTTACAACAATTTATTTATACTTTGGGAAAAGTTCGCCGTGCTTTGGCGAATATTCCCACCTACACAATTTTTGATGACCACGATGTTAGCGATGACTGGAATTTGAATCAAGCTTGGTGTTTGCGCGTTTTGGGCAAACCTTTGGGGCGGCGGGCAGTGCAGAATGCCCTGTTAGCTTACAGCGTGTTTCAAGCTTGGGGAAATACACCTGAACAATTTGCCTTTGGTCAATCTGGGGAAAAACTGCTGGCGGCGGCGGAAATTTGGTCAGCTTCCCACGGTACAGATAGTTATGCCGATCAAGCGATCGCCCTTTATCTTGGTCTGCCAGATACCGATTCTCTCACAGGCTTACCAACTTTTGCTCAAGATGATTCCACATTAGTTTTAGCCAGACATCCCCAATCCCTCAATTGGCATTACACCATTCGCAGCCCAATTCATGAAGTGATTGTTCTCGATACCCGGACTTGGCGGGGTTATCCAGCCGACGCGAAACCCATCGCCCCACCCAGGTTATTATCACCCCAGGCGGTAAAACAACAACTACTGACACCTTTACAAGCAAAAACTAATATTCCCGCCACATTTGTGATTGCACCTACCAATGTCTTTGGCTTAAAAGTGATTGATTGGGTGCATCATTGGCATTTAAAAAACGATAAGGTTTTTTCTACAGATGTGGGTGATGCGTGGAATATTCATACAGAAGCATTGGCGCAATTTCTCACAACATTATTTACCCAACGTCAACAAGTCATTGTCTTGTCGGGAGATATTCACTATAGTTCGGCGGTGCGTTTATCTCATCAAGATATTGATTCCCAATCGTCATCTGTATTGGTGCAGTTAACCTGTAGTGCCTTAAAAAATGAAGAATTTCTCACGCGGTTAATTCACACCAAATTGAAAAATTGGCTATTACCAGAAAAAGTCCGATATTGGTGGGGCTGGAATCATCCTGCTGATATGGTGGAAGTTGCTGCTAAAAAATGGCAACGCCAAAACTCGTCCCGTCCTGACTGGCGTTGTGCGTTAGAGTTAATTCCTCGGCAAAAAACCCAAACTGCGAATTTAGCCATTGATGTATTAAGTTTTATTGCTCCCTGGAACCGCCCAGAAAAAGCGAAGTGGCGATCGCTACAATTTTTAATGTTTTGGAAATCCCCTTGGTTTCAAGATGGAAAAGAAGTAGTAGGCGTGAATAATTTAGCATTAGTGCAGTTTGAACCAACCGATGAAAGTCTTGCGAATAAAGTCATCCAAGATTTATACTGGTTTTCTTCCTGGTATACAACTGAACTGGTTTACTCCCGGTTTGAAACTCAACTGCTACCTGATCATGATGTATTTCATTAGGAATAGCATCAATGGGTGGTGTAGCTAATGTTAACCAATAAAACCCAATTACTCAGTAATTCAATCTTGCAGCCTGGAGATATGGAGCTTTAGTAAATATGATTACCTACAACAATGCTCAATTCCGTTCTATTTTATTTGGATTAGGATATCTAGCTCAAGATTTTGCTGCTTTGGGGCAGGGGTTTCCAGTTAGTAAAGATAATTCGCCACTCACAACCATTAAAACTGTACAAGCCATCAAAAATTTTCAGGCAGACTATGAACTGTTGGTAGATGGTATAGTCGGGCCAAAAACAATGGCGAAAGCGGAAGAAGTGATCAGAATTTTGCAATATGAATTGAATGTAGTAGTCAAAGCCGACTTACCTAAAGATCATCCCTTTTATGGGCCAAGAACTGTAGCCGCAGTCAAAAAATTTGCCGCCCAATATTTGGCTGAGGATGAAGGCGCAATTACTGGTGTTGCAACTTTAGAAATTCGCAAAAATCTTGATAGAGTAGCCAAACAGTTAATTTAAATCTATTAAAAACTTACAGCAGCATATTCTTAGAATAATGTAGAGACGTTATATGTAATGTCTCTACAGAGTTATAGATTTTATGCCTTTATTCCAATTCTATAAGCGACTGCATATAAACTCATCTACTCTTACCTATTTATATAAAAAACAATTTAATATCTCATTATTTTTACTTGAAAGATAAAATGTCGATTAACTTTACACCATCAATTTTTACAAATACATCAGTTTGCCTAATGATGATGGCGATCGCCATCAATATTTTTGCTCACAACCAGGTTTTAGCTTCAGAGCAATTGCCAGGAAATATATTAGGCGATCGCATGTTTACATTAGCAGTTAATTCTGCTACAGAACAGATTAGGCAAGTTGCTAAACAACAAAATGCCACCCTTATACAATATTCAATTATTAATAATGAATTTACGATTGCAGGCAAAAAACAAACGAGAGAATCAGAACTCTATATTTGGGTCATTAAACCTACAGGAGATATAACCTTTCGTCAGGTTGATATTAAAGCATTGTGGCAAAAACAAAACACATCTCTGTCTGAGTTAATTGCTCAAAGTCGTTTGTCTCTTGGGGTGAAAGGTAATTATAATTATCTCAAACGTAATCAACTTAAAGATAACTTCCAAAAATTGCATGAATTATTAATTAAACCTATTGAAAATTTATTACCTCAACAACCAAACACAAATATTATTTTCATTCCCCAAGGCGAATTATTTCTTGTACCTTTTGCTGCCTTACAAGATGCCAAAGGTAAATATTTAATTGAGCGATATACAATTGCCACTGCACCTTCCATTCAAGCCTTAGATTTACTTTATCAGCGAAAAAAACAATATCAAAATATCGGACAAGATATTTTAGTAGTGGGTAATCCTAAAATACAATCTGATCGAGGAGAACCGCTTCAGCTAATTGGTGCAGAACAAGAAGCAAAAGCGATCGCACAATTATTTAACACCCAACCACTCATAGGTAATGCAGCAACCGAAACCGCAGTTATACAGCGAATTTCGCAAGCAAAAATTATTCATTTAGCAACACAAGCATCTCTCAAAAATCAGCAAGGTTTAGCTTTCACACCCTCCACTCAAGATGATGGCTTACTCACACCCGCAGAAATTCAAAAATTAAAATTAACAGCAGATTTAGTTGTCTTAAGTGCCAACGATACAGCCATCGGAATAATCACAAATGACGGCGTAATTGGCTTATCACGTTCTTTCTTATCGGCGGGAGTTTCCAGCGTGATTGCTTCTTTATGGGATATATCAGATCAATCAACCGCATTGTTAATGACAAAATTTTATCAAAAACTCCATGAAAAACCAGATAAAGCAGCAGCCTTGCGTTATGCGATGCTAGAAACTAAGAAAAAATACCCAAACCCCAGAGATTGGGCAGCTTTTACTTTAATTGGCTTGTTATAGTTTGACATGAGGGTAAGAATTATGAGCGATAGACATAACGAGCTACGCCTACGCAAAATTATTTCAATCGCTTTCAATACTTTTCTCGTAACAATTGCACTGACATTTGGAAATAATTCCTACAAATTTTTCTTTACACAACAGGTTTTAGCGCAAACATCTACAAATCATCAAGCTGAAGCAGATAAACTGTGGCTTAAAGGTATTGAAAAGTTTGATAACATTCAATTTTCAGCAGCATTACAATCTTGGGAACAAGCATTGTCTCTGTATCGAAAAAATAAAGACCGTCAAAGCGAAGGGAGAATTTTAGGAAATATAGGAATTGCTTACAGCTATTTATATAATTACAACAAAGCTATTGAATCTCTTCAAAAATCTTTACTTATTGCCCAAGAAATTAAAGACCGTCAAGGTGAAAGTTTGGCTTTAGGTTATTTAGGATTTATTCATTCTTATTATTTATTTGGAAACTATCAAAAAGCCCTTGAATACTATACAAGAAGTTTAGATATAGCGAAAGAAATTAAATATCGTCAAGGTGAATTATGGAATTTAGAAAATTTGGGAGACTTTTATTTTTATTATACTTATTCGATTTGGAAACATGCAATTATCTTTGATAAAAAAGCGATTGAATCTTATGAACAGTCTCTAGCGATCGCCAAAGAAATAAATGATTATCAAAGCCAAGTATCTGCCTTGATGAATTTGTATAAATCTTATTTAACTTTAGGTGATTATAAAACGGCAATTAAATACAAACAAGAATATATAGATTTAATTAAAAAACTTCCCACACCTTTACCAGCTAATTTACTCCCACCATTAAGAACATCACAAGCATTAACCAAGACTACTGCTTTTCTTAAAGCTGAAGCTGAACGACTAACTGGAGAAGGATTGAATTCCTATCAAAATTTAGATTTTGAAACAACATTAGAAAGTTGGCAACAATCTCTACATCTATATAGAAAAATTAAAGACTCCTACGGAGAAAGTAAGACTCTCAGATATTTAGGTATGTCCTATATTGACTTAGGTAATTTTCCTAGTGCTATTGACTATTTTCAAAAGAGTTTAGCTATTGCTAGAAAAGCTAAAGACCGTTACAACGAAAGTTGGAGTTTGGGATTTTTAGGATTAGTTTATATCAAACTAGGTGAATCAAAGAAAGCTATTGGCTTTTTGAATCAAAGCCTAGTATTTAACAAAGAAATTAAAGATGATAATACAGAACTTTTTATATTAGATAATTTGACTAATCGAGAGTTATGGTTATTGAGTAATTTAGGTAAGGCTTATTTTTTAGCAGGTGATTATGCTAAAGCTCTTGAGAAATATCAGCAATCCTTAAAAATAGCAAGAGACACTCAAAACTCTTATATGGAAGCAACTGCTTTAGGTAATATAGGAAATATTCATCTTCAAGAGACTAATTATTCAAAAGCAATTGATTATTTAGAGAAAAGTTCAGCAATTTTTCTACAAAGATTTCAGACCGAGCAGAATGGTTATCAAGAGAGAGGTGAAATTTTAACTAAGTTGGGGGATGCTTATCGTAAATCTGGTAAGCTTGATGAAGCGGTCAAAGCACTATATTATGCAATTGATACATGGGAAGATGTCAGGCGGAATTTAACAGATATCAATAAAATATCTGTTTTTGAAACACAAGCTGATGCCTATCAAATATTACAACAAGTTTTCATTGAGCAGCAAAATTATGATTCTGCCCTAGAAACTGCTGAAAAAGGGCGTGCAAGAGCATTTGTTGATTTACTTAATACACGTTTATCTACTAAAATTAATGATAGTCTTACCCAAGATTTAGGAACTCAATTACCCAACCTCCAAGAAGTTGCTCAACAACAAAATGCAACACTTGTTGAATATTCAATTATTTATGATGAGTTTAAGATTCAGGGTAAACAACAAACTAAAGAATCAGAACTCTATATTTGGGTAATCAAACCCACAGGTAAAGGTACTTTCCAAAAAGTTGACCTCAAGCCTCTGTGGCAGAAAGACAATACAACTCTTTCTGAATTAGTTACTATGAGTCGTCAATCTATTGGTGTGAGAGGGCGTGGTATTATTATCAGTCAAAATTCTGATACTTTGAAAACAAAACAAAGATTCCGAAGACTACATGAACTACTAATCAAACCCATCGCCGAATTTCTACCCACAAAAGAAAGCGAAAAAGTTATCTTCATTCCTCAAGGTTCTCTATTCCTTGTCCCCTTTCCTGCACTACAAGATGAACAAGGCAAATACTTAATTGAAAAACACACAATTCTAACTGCACCATCAATTCAGGTTTTAGATTTAACCCGCAAACAAAAGTTGGCAAGTCAGGAATTGAGTAAAGAGGAAATTTTAGTAGTGGGTAATCCGACGATGCCGAAAGTAGAGTTGGAACCAGGAAAACCCCTCGAACAATTAAATAATTTACCCGGTGCAGAACAGGAAGCTAAAAATGTTGCTGCAATCCTCAAAACTCAAGCACTGACAGGTAAGCAAGCCAGCAAAACAGCTATTTTACAGAAAATTGCACAAGCGAGAATTATTCACTTTGCTACTCACGGTTTACTTGATGATAACCGGGGATTGGGAAGTGCGTTAGCCAAAGGCTTTGGTGGAGCCATTGCTCTTGCACCTTCCGATAAGGATAACGGGTTGCTTACGGCCGAAGAAATCTTGAATCTAAAGTTAAATGCAGACTTGGTTGTTTTAAGTGCTTGCGATACCGGACGTGGGAGAGTAACTGGTGATGGTGTAATTGGTTTATCTCGTTCTTTAATTAGTGCTGGTGTCCCCAGTGTCATCGTTTCTTTATGGGCAGTTGATGATAACTCGACATCGTTTCTAATGACCGAATTCTATAAAAATATCCAACAAAAACAAGATAAAGCGACTGCTTTACGTAAAGCTATGCTGACAACAATGCAGAAATATCCTCTCCCCAAAAATTGGGCTGCATTTACCTTAATTGGTGAATCTGAATAGTTTGTTTGGCGTATCTAGGTTGTATATTTTTCATTAAAAACATACAATATTTTTCCCCTCTCCGATGCGGAAATGGGTTAGGGGAGAGGTCAAAACAGACTTGTTGAATTCCCATCAAATTAAATGTAGAACAGCTTATTAGCTATTTTCAGAATCAACAACCTCAAACGAGATAGCCATTGCGGCTAATTTTTTACTATCAATACCACGCACTCCCGACGGTAATTGTATTTGCTGTGCAGAAATCCCGCCACGAGTACCTGCATCTAAATCATCTAATATATTGTTGGTTACATCTAAAATTTCATCGGTTACAGCAATAGGAGTACTACGATTAGCGACATTTCTGAAACTAGCAATTTTTTGCAAGGCTAAAAGTGAAGTTCTCAGGGGTGTTGTACTAGCAATAACTAACGCTTCTGAAATTCCTAAAGGTCTATCAACAGCTAAGATAAACTCATCATCTGTTTGGGGAATGAGTTTTGTTTTTTGTGCTTCTACTAAAGCCGCATTTTGTGTGGCAGACCAATTATTAGGGAATATAACCGTCATTTCTCCTTCCGCATCAATTACTAAAATACTGACATAAATGGGTTGATTTTCATTGTTTTGAATTTTAAAAGCAATTTTGGTGCCGACAGCAAGTTGAGTCAAGCCGGAATTAGAAAATTTAATAGCAGGTTTTGGCTGTTTCGAGATAGATCCGCGAACTGGGAAAGATTCTGCTAGTAATTCATTGCTATCCGCTATATTCATCGAAACAGCAACATTGATGCGGGATGAATTAATGTTACCCAAAATTTGCTTAACTACTCTAGCAGCTAGTAAAGATTTGAACTTCGGCTGTAAACGTTTTACAGCTTCAGTAACAGATTCACCAGCTTGACCAAAAGACTTAGGAATAATTTCATCTTGGCTAGGGAGAAATAAGCCAAAACTACCAACTTCTGGCAACTGAGAAATGCCTTTTTTCTGTAATTCCTGATATTTAGGCTGAGTCATCTGCCCTAGAATATACTGTACTGATTGTTTTCCTAAAAGTTGCGGTTCAACACGTTTCAGGGATTTGAGAGCTTTTATGGCTTGCTGGGCATTGTTATTATTGAGAGATTCATCAATGCCTATTTTTAAAGTAGGATTGTTGGGAATACTGCGAATCCGTTCTTGTAATAAATTTCCTGGCTGTAATTTTAAAGTTGAGCGTGTACCTATATTAACTAATGTACCTTTACCAATTAATCCTTGACGAGATTCTAATTTGATTAAGCCAACTTCATCACCTTGAGGATTGACAACTGAAAATAAGGGATTATCTGTGAAGGCTTCTAAGCTTTGTGGATCTATACCACCCAACCACAATTGAACTTGATTACCCTTGACTTGAGTCACAACAGCTTCAGCCGGCACAGCTTGAATCGGAATAAAATAAATCGGTGGGTTGTTTTTGTTGCGGCTAAGATTTAATTCAAACTCTGGGTCTTGGAGATTACCATTTTCCCTCGCTAATATTTTAGTACTGCGGCCAATATTTGCGATCGCACTATTTACAGATTCATTACCAGCTTGTTGCCAAAGATACTGTGTTAACAAATAAGTAAACGCCCCAGCATGAAAGCCCTCAAACGGTGCATCCGCCGCAAATTGATCACTTCTCGCACTAGCAATCACAACTCCCTTCGCCACAGCTTGTCTGCGTTTCTGGATAAATTCTTGCTGTGAAAGTCCCAGCCGCTTCAGCCATTGGCGTTGATATTCCAACTCTTCGGGACTGGGTTGTAGTGATGTACCACCATTCACCGAACGAACGCGCAAATTTCCCCGTTTACCACCACCAGAATGACAACTATCTAACACAACCGTCACATTCTCGGTTTTTAATGCAGACATCAACAAAAACAATGTGTGTCCCATAATGTGATTTACCGAACCGCGTCCGTTAGGTGGTAATTTGCCATCTATCGGAATAAATGTACTATTCAGTCCATCTGGCGCATCACCATCTGGATCTTTGACTCGTGTACCATGTCCAGAAAAGTGAAATAAGACTACATCACTGGGCTGGGCTTGTTTAATTAAATGTTCTTCAAACGCCGTCAGGATGCCTTGACGAGTAGCTTGTTTGTCAGTCAAGGTGAGAATATCTTGGGGTTTAAACCCAAAACGATGAATTAATAATTCCTGCTGTAGCCTGACATCAGTAACACAACCAAAAAGGGGCGACAAACCATCATCTTCAGAATACTCATTAATGCCTACTAATAAAGCTAGTTTACGCCCTGTATTTTGTGCCAAGACTTTACCCAGATGATTACCCTGCTGCATAATATCCCATTGGCTTAAACCCAATGCAGCAAGGGTAGAAGCAGAAAATTGCAGAAAATGACGGCGTTTGATATTAGACATAAGATGTAAGAAATATCTAGTTTGAAACTGTTTTAAAAAATTGTATTTCTAGCTTGTGTGAGATTATGCAAAATGTTCCAGATAATTTGATAGCGTTCCTCATTTACTGAACTATAGGAATCCGATTTGATTTCTGAATCTAGTTGTGTAGGCAGGGAGTAGGGAGTAGGAAAGAAGCTTGACCTGGGTGTACTGATTTTTTTCATAAATCAAATATGAGTCCTATATAAATTTATCTGCGTCCATCCGCGTTTATCTGCGGTTAATTATTTCCCTATATAGCAGTCCTAAATAATTTGTAAAATTTCCATATCTTTTTCTTCTTTCTTATCTTTGCGTCCTTCTCTACGAGACGCTACGCGAAGGCGTTCTTGGTGAAGCAGTCCGGTCTTGGGGGTTTCCCCTCCCCCATGAGGAACTGCTGTTAGCGCAGCGTTAGCGACGCAGGAGCGTCACCCGGAGGGCGGTTCGTTTCCATATCTATGTTTTTCACGACTCATTTAGGATTGCTACATATAACCCACAAAAGGCTTAAATTTTCAAAATCTACTCAGCTTCACCAATTAAACTAAAAGCAGCCCAATGTAAGGGATTTTGATATTTATCTTGTTTCATTGTTGTTAACATAGCTTGGCGTAATGCGGTGGCTTTATCTTGTTTGTTTTGGAGATTTTTATAAAATTCGGTCATTAAAAACGATGTCGAGTTATCATCAACTGCCCATAAAGAAACGATGACGCTAGGGACACCAGCACTAATTAAAGAACGAGATAAACCAATAACACCATCACCCGTTACTCTACCGCGTCCGGTGTCGCAAGCACTTAAAACCACTAAGTCTGCATTTAATTTTAAATTGAGGATTTCTTCTGCTGTCAATAAACCGTTATCTTTACCGGATGGTGCTAATGCTATGGCGCTTCCTAACCCTTGGTTATCATCTAATAAACCATGAGTGGCTAAATGCACAATTCGCGCTTTTGAGATTTGCTGTAAAATGGCAGCTTTTGTTGCTTGGCTACCAGTAATTGCTTTCGTTTTGAATAACGGTGCAATTTCTTTTGCTTCTTTTTCTGCACCTGGTAAAGCTGGTAATTGTGCCAATGGTTTGCCAGGTTCTAAAGCTACTTTTGGCATTGTGGGATTACCCACGATTAAAACTTCTCCCTGGCGCGAATTTTGATGTGCTAACTTTTGTTTACGAGTTAAGTCTAAGACTTGAATTGATGGTGCGGTAAGAATTGTATGTTTTTCAATTAAGTATTTGCCTTGTTCATCTTGCAGTGCTGGAAAGGGAACTAAAAACAAAGACTCTTGAGGAATAAATACCACCTTTTCGTTTTCTTTGTTGGGTAAAAGGTCGGCAATAGGTTTAATTAATAAGTCATGTAACTGTCTAAAAGAGTTTTTGGCTTTGGTTGGATTTTGGTTAGCAGTAACTTGAATTCCCCCGCGTCCTCTGACACCAATTGATTGACGACTCACAGTCACTAATTCTGCAAGAGAGGTTTTATCTTTTTCTTGTAAGGGTCTGAGGTCAGTTATGCGGAAGGTAATTTCACCTGTAGGTTTGACTACCCAAATATATAGCGCCTGATCAAGAGTTGCTGATGCTCCTAAGCGAGAAGTTGTTTTAGAATCAATTGAATATTGAACTAAGGTAGCATTTTGTTGCTTTGCGATTTGTTTGAGAAGCGATAATGTTGGTTTTGCGATTGTTGGTAATTGTGGTGCATTACCGCGAGTGCTAGGCCTTGACTGGCGGGAAGATAATAAATCTATAAACGCTCTGGCTCTACCTCGTTCTGAAACTTCTAGAGCTTCATTCGTTTTATTTTGGGCAATTAAAACTTTTTGTAATAATTGATACGCTTGAATTGGCTGCTCAAAAAATGATATTTTATAACTATCATTTTCTCCTAATCTTTCGCGCAGTGATTCCCAAATTTCAATGGAAGAATATAAGGCTTTTTCTGCTTCTGGGAGTTTGCCCAACTCCATCAAAGGAATACTTAAATTATAGAGTGTGATGCCTTCGCCCCTGGTATATTTAGCATCTCTGGTAGCAACTAAAGCTTGCTGATAATATTCTACAGATTTATTATAATTCTTCACTTGCAGGTAAGCACTGCCCAAGTAGCCTAAAGTTTGACTTTCGTTGAGGCGATCGCCTACTATTCTGGATACTGCCAAATCTTTTTCTAGATAATCTATTGCCTTAGCTGCTTCACCTTTATTAATATACGCTAGTCCGATATTTCCTAATGCTAATCCCTCGGCTCTGCGGTTAGATTGGGAACGGGCAATAGACAAAACTTGCTCATAGTAATTAATCGCTTTGTCATAATCTCTCAGATAATAGTAAATATTACCAAGAGAGTTGAGGGATTGACGTTCACTATCTTTATCTTGAATTATCCGAGCAATTTCTAAACTCTGCTGATTGTATTGAATTGCTTGATTATAATCAGCAATAAAATAGTAGGCACTGCTAATATATCGCAGAAAATCTATAACTGCTGTACTATTAGTTAATTCTTTAGCAATAACTAACCCTTTTTGAGAAACTTCAATAGCAGCAGCATAGTTTTCTAAATTAAGATAAGTCTCACCTAAATTTAACAGTGCGACTAACTCACTTTGACGGTCATTAATAGCTCTCGCAAGTGCTAAAGCTTGTTGGTAATAATCAAGAGCTTGTGGTAAATTATTCAGGGCTGCGTAGGTTCTCCCTAAATTTCCAAGGGCGGCTATGCGATTTTGACTATCTTGATTTTGCTGGTCTAGGGCTAAATATTGTTGATAATATTGTATCGCCTGATTGTAGTTTTTTTGCAGGCGGTGAGCATTGGCTAACTTAACTACAATTTCGCCTGCATTGGGTTGTTTGGGTAATTTCTGGGCTATCTGCCAAGATTTTTCATAATAATCAATTGCTGTTTTGTAGTTATTTTCCTGTTCATAACTAATTCCTAAAAATACCAAAGCAACAGACTCACCTTGGCGGTCATTAACTTGTTGATAAATACTTAAAGCCTGTTGTAAAGCTTGTCTGGCTGAAGTGATTTGTTTGTTACCTAAAAGTGCAGCCGCTTGCCTAATTAATGTATTGGCTTGTTGTGATTTGTTATTAGATGTTTGTGCCAATACTGGTGAATTAAAAAATATTAAATTCAAGTTTGAGGGGGTAAACCCAATAGTCAAAATGGCGGTGATAAACGCGGTTAAATTTATTCTGCTTAAGCGTAGCCCATTGTGGGAATTGCTCATATTTTTATCTAGCATTTGATATATGAACAAGATAGGTAGAGAGGGGGACAAGGAGGACAAGGTAGAGTGTGTTTTATTTAGGATTGCTATTGTAATCAGCTAAAAAAGTTTAGGTTGCATATCCGAATTTAAGTTAAGGTGGGTATATTGCCCATATTATGCAAGTTAAATGTGCAGTAGCTTATCAATTAACGTTTTTGGTTTTGATTTCTTTCATAACTAAGAATACCAAGAATATTAGTTAATCTCGACTCGGTTTCTTTATCATTTATCTCGCGGGCAATATTTAAACTCTGCTGAACATACTCTAAAGATTTATCATATTGTTTTAAGTGATAGTGAGCCTCACCTAATTTTTCTAGAAAAAACATTGCCCCTGGTTTATCTTGTAAATTTTTGACTAGTGCTAAACCTTGCTGAGATACTTCAATAGCTGCGGCATAGTTTTTGACTAAAATATGACCAATTCCTAAATTACCTAGCAATTCTTTTTCATTTTTAGTATCTTTATTTTTTCTGGCTAACACCAAGGCTTGCTGATAATATGCAATAGCTTGTGGATAGTTTTTAGATTGTTGATAGGTATCACCTAATAAACGAACAATGGCATATTCATTTTCTCGTTTTGGTAATTGCTGGACAATTTTTAAAGCGCGTTGATAGTAATTAATCGCAGCATCATAGTTAGTTTCTTTGTTGTAAGTAATCCCCAACAATAACAGCATTGCTGATTCACTTTGTGGCTTTTTTGCTGCTTGATACAGTGCCAAAGCTTTTTCAAAAGACTGTCTAGCTTCAGGTACTTTTTGATTGTTTAAATATTCCACACCTTGTTTGAAAAATTTGTCTGCTTCTACTTCTTGACTGTTTTGAGCTTGTGCCAATACCTGCGTTGATGGCCAGATGAACGAATTTGCCGGGATCAATCCAACAGCTAATACCAGTGTAGTAAGTGCCGTTAAGCCAATAGCGCGATAAGACATGGTGCTTTTACATATAAATATTTTTGTAATTTATTACGTAGGTGGATATTCTTAGCCAATATAGAGATAAATTTTAAGAATTCAGTACTCCCCTTCCCTCGTCTACGGTGTACACACAAATCAGGGTTGAGTGCATCTATCCGCTCAATTCAAACTGGTATAAGTCCTGTCACCAATATTTCGGATATCTAGCTTCACGGGAAAGATTATTAGACTTATCATAAAACCCGCAGGGGGCAGGGGGAGAAAGAGTTTTGTCTTTCTGCACAGATTTCTAGAATCATAACTGATTAACCGGACATGATATGACATCTTTTACTGTCTTGAAGTACAGTTACCGCAACAGTTACCGCAAAAGCAGTATCCAGCAGTCATGCCGTACTCTAGCAGCCTAACAGACGAAGAGTGGGAAATCCTTGAACTCCTACTGCCGACTATAATTGCCGCCTAAGAAGCAGACCAGACCCTCGAATTGGACAATAATTGGCTCGCAAGGGGTGAAAAACACTTGTAATGCTAGTGTTGAGTCGAAAGGATATTGTTTCTACAAATCGACGAATAGAATTAAGAAGCATCTAGCCGTTGATACGTTGGGGTTTCCCTTCTTTACTTACTGCTAAAGTTGATCGCTTTTTGTTTTCTATAGTAATTCTAAAAAAATTATTAACATATCTCTACCTTGTCTCCCGTGTCTACCTTGTCTCCTTGTCTCTTTTATTTATATATCAAAATTATAAATAATGTGGTTTTAACTACGCTCTGAGATGGGTTAGATCAGATAAACTTTTCAAGGTGAATGTCATTAAATGCTGACTTTCGTGATGTTACAAAATAGGACAGCCTAGCTATGAGTAGAGATGTAGTCAAAGTCATCTTATGGGAAGAAAAGCAAAAAGAGTATCTCAAAAAGTTGTATGATTTACAATTTATTCCCCGAATCGGAGAAGAAATTTACATAAATAGGGAGAATTGGAAAGTAACGAGAATTGAACATGATGTGGAAGTTAGTGAAGTGAATATCTATATGGAAATAGCCAAAAAATCCAAAACAGAAAAAGAAAAAGAAAAAGAAAAAGAAAGAGAAAGACCATCCTCAAATTCATAAATATGTAGTCAATAAGGTGCATTTACCTATTGAGGTGGGGAGTAGGGAGTAGATTTATTTGTAATTTTTTTAGTGATATTATATCTGACTTCTGAATTCTTATTCAAATATTTCTCAAATTAATCATTGTTTCACTGCTTTTTTGATTTTATTTTGTTGCATAGTGCAGCACTTGTAAAGTTAGCGATCGCTTAAACTAACTATCATTTTGCTCATAGTATTTACTCAGTGACTAGAGTTATCAGAATTTACGCAAGAAAATGCCAAATTAAGGGTGTAGGGGTGTAGGTGTTCAAAACCCCTACACCCGTATCTCTATACCGCTACAGACTCATTCACAGCTTCACTAGCAACAACACCATTAGTCAGAATTGCTTGCCGCGTTTTTAAGTTAAATTTATAACCATGTGGCAAAATGTGTAACTTCGCACCGCAAATTGCTAAAGGTTCATCGCGGAGAATTGTATCTGCGTTGTTATATGTAGATTCAGATTCATCCACGATTGTGACTGAACCTTCACCAATAATTTCGATTTGGTCATCAGTGATGGCGATCGCAGTATTCTCATCAATCCCAAATCCTAACACCGCAGGTTCACGGACTAAGGCTGTAATCAAACGTCCTAAGCGTCCCCGTTGCAAGAAATGTTGGTCAATCACCACCCCTGGAAGAAAACCAAGGCCTGGCCCCATTTCCACAATTTCCATCCTGGGTGTACTTTGAGAATCACCCTCAACAATCATTTTATCGGGCATTACCGCCGCACCCGCACTCGTCCCGGCGATTACTGCGCCTTCCGCGTAACGTTTGTGAATCGCCGCATCAATTTCGGTATCTTTGAGGATGCTAGTAATTCTGGCTTGGTCTCCACCAGTAAAAAATATCCCAGTTGCTTTACTAATTGCTTCTAAAGCAGTCGAAGAAGAGGCATCTTCACGAGTTTCTGTATCAATAATTCTGACGTTTTCTGCACCTAAGCGTTCAAAAACTCGAATGTAATTTTCGCCTACATCTCTAGGTAGTTCTGTAGCGGCTGTCATAATTACAATATTGGCTTTTGTACCTCCAGCCCGACGGACAAATTCTCGCAGAATCACGCAATCGCCTTCTTTATCTTCTGCACCGCCAATAATTACCAACTGGCGTTTATGTGTAGCCTCTGTCATAATGCCTCCCGGATAACCGGATTAAGAATTTAATTTAATTAATTTCAATAAAACATGACAATTACGACAATCCAATCAGCCCTTTGGTAGATTAATTTTTAATAGGAGAAGCTAAAATTTGTATAATTCTATGTATACTTAAATCTCATGAATAAGTAGGTGGACATAATTATTTAGAATACGCCTTTCGACTACGCTCAAGGCACGTCGCTCAATGCTCGTCATAACAATTGCTACAACAATAAGACCCAAAGAGATAGAAAAGCATAGCAGTAATTGGTAATTTATTTAGCAGAATTACCAATCACTAATGTATTAAGAATGTATTTATCCCTCTTCTCGAACGGGCTTTTTTACTGCCCTGAAATTATATAGCGTTTTTCATTCCAATGAAGTAAATCAATCTAGCCTCTATCCCCTATCAACTTGTACTGCACTCAACCACAAAACGCTATAAATGTGGATAATAATCTCCACATTTATTCAGGGAAATTGCTACTGCGGGCGAATTTTGTAAAGTAAGTTAACTAAAAATAGACGCGCTTGTTCCAGAGGTAAATGTCGTGGTTTACCTTGATAAACAATTTGAAATTCGTTGATATCTGGGCCATCACCATAGCCAGAAATCAGTTTACAGTGAAAAGCTTCCTCGGCGAGTTGTCTCACTTCATCTCTGAGAGCAGCTTTTGTGCTATTCATGTTTGGCTGTCTCCTCTAACCCTATTTTTCTACTTATATATTTTTCTGAATCAAAAAGCACCCTTCAAAGGTTATATTTTTATCTTGACCAATTGCGTGTAGAATCCTATTGATTTGAGTCAAACCCACAGAAATTTATTTATGCCCTGAGATAGTTGAAAATACTTAATAAATCGATTTAGGGTGAAATTAACAAAGTATAAGAAGAAAGTTACAGATTGCCTAAGCTAATGTGAATCAATTTACAATAATTGATTGAGTCTAAGCAACCACAAATTACAGTTGAAATTTCAGGGTGTTTAGCAAAGGTTGAGAATCAATGATTCAAGAAAAAAGTACCAATGTAGTCCGTGTGAATGCCAGAAGAACAGATGTGTTTGATGTTTTCAACTTCCAGCATTATGCCGGGCCGAACCCCTATTTAGATAGAGGCGCACTAGTATTTGATTTTGTGCTGACTGGGTATAGAGAACCTTTGCCCATTGAAGACTATGTTAAAAAAATTAGCGATCGCTATCCCCTGTTAGGTAATCAAACTTATGAATCTTATGCTCATTTGTTTGCACGCACCGCCTCAGAAGTGGGAAAGTTAGACATGGATTTGCACCTCACTCACTTCTATGTGAAACCAGAGGACAAATTTACCCGCATTAGTATTCAATCACTGCATCCCCGCACAACCAGAGCCGTAACTTATTGTATTTGGGATTGGTTTGAAGCGATCGGGCAAGACGAAGATTTTCTGTTGGATGACCAACTAGTCAGCTTACAAACCAGATTCCGCGAATCTGTCTATGGTGGCCCCACCGTTTACGCCTTGTTACGCACCGCCGATGAAAAAGGTATCCCCACCTTTTATCTTTGGGATGAAGGATTAATGCAATACGGCTGGGGGAAAAAACAAGTCCGGGGTGTCGCCACAACTTTTGACTGTGATAGCCATATAGATTCCGACTTCACCACCCGCAAAGACGACTGTAAAGACTTTTTGGGTAACTTAGGTTTTCCAGTTCCCCAAGGTGAAATCGTCACTACTGAAAAAGAAGCCTTGATAGTAGCTAGAGAAATTGGCTACCCCGTCGCCGTTAAACCTGTAGTTGGTCATAAAGGAATCGGTGTCACCGCCGCCGTACAAGACTCCTACGAGTTAGAATCAGCTTACGATCGCGCCTTAACCGCCATTCCAGAAAATCAACCTACAAGGATAATTGTCGAAAAAAGCATTACTGGTAAAGATTTTCGCTTGCTGTGTGTCAACGGTAAATTTGTTGCAGCCACAGAACGCCGTCCCGCATCCGTCACAGGTGATGGTTACTCCAGCATTCACGAATTAATTCGCCAAGAAAATCGCAAACCAGAACGTTTAGACTCACCCACCTCAGCAATGAGCAAAATTCAAATTGATGAGGCGATGGAACTGTATTTAGAGGAACAGCGTTTGTCTTTAAAAAGTGTCCTCGAAAAAGGTAGAAGTGTCTTTTTAAGGAAAGTTGCTAATCTTTCTGCTGGTGGTATGAGTATCAATGCTACCCACACAATTCATGACGATAATATTATCTTGGCGCAAGACATTGCCCAACATTTTCGGTTAACTTGTCTGGGTATTGATGTGATTACCGAAGACTTAGCGGAATCTTGGAAACAAGGTAACTTTGCCATCTTAGAAATTAATGCTGCACCCGGTATTTTAATGCACCTCAACCCCGCCGTAGGTGAAAGTACTGATGTCCCATCCCGCATCCTCGAAACTTTTTTTACATCGGGAATTGATGCGAGGATTCCTACTATTACCTTTAACAAAATCTCAGTTCAAGAACTACAAACCACAATTGACCATATTTTATTGCAGCATCCAGAATGGACAATAGGTGCTGTATGTCGGGAAGCTGTTTTGATCAATCGCTCCCAAAAAGTTTTGCGTCCAGATTACAACAGTAATATTCAAAGTTTACTGCGGAATCCCAAACTTGATTTGTTAATTGCAGAATATGACTCAGAAACTTTAAATACAGAAGGGATGTTTTATCAAGGCAGTAATATTGTAATCTTAGATAACCCCACTGAAACGGAAATGATGTTAGTGCGTGATTTAGTGGATGGTTCAACAGTGGTCATTAAAAAAGGTAATGATATTTCCATTAAACGCAAAGGATTAATTGAAGACTACACCTTGGGCGAAGATGAACCATTTACCAGAGTTTATTTGAAAGAAGTTAGTACCATTTTATCTACATAGAATTCAGGAGTCAGAAGGAAGTACGATATTTCGTCAAGCTCAGTGCATCGCCGCCGGATGAATAAGCGGGTTGAAGACCGCTACGAATTGATTCTGACTCCTGAATTCTGAATTATTCTTCAAGCAAAGTGCTGAGTTCCACCATCTTTATAGGTGGTGGTTTTTAGTGTCTCCTTATTTTTTATAAATTTCAGGAAATGTAGCTTGAAGTTTAGCTAATTTTGGTAGGTCATGGGCTACGACATAGCGACTATCAGGATTACGAGCTATATAATTTTGATGGTATTCTTCTGCTTTGTAAAAACCTTTTAATGGACTGATTTCGGTAACAATTTTTTGATCAAATATTTTCTGTTGATTAAGTTGATTAATATATTTTTGTGTTTCTTGCTTTTGTTGGTCGTTTGCAAAAAATATTACTGAACGATATTGTCTACCAGAATCTGGCCCTTGGCGATTTAACTGTGTTGGGTCATGGGCTACTAAAAAGTAAATTTTTAATAGTTGTTCGTAGGAAATTTTTGAGGGGTCATAAGTGATTTTTACTGATTCCGCATGATTGGTAAAGCCAGAACTCACAAGTGAGTAGTCTGCTGTCATTGCATCGCCGCCAGAAAAGCCAGAAACAACATCAGAAACACCATTGAGATGCTCAAACACTGCTTCCATTCCCCAAAAGCAGCCACCACCAAAAACGGCTATTTGCTTTGTTTGGGGTGTAGTGGTGGAAATATCACTGGCGGGAGTGGGAAATAGTACACGCGCTGCACCATACAAGAGTATGAAACTCAAAGATATGATGGACAAGTTGCGTACTAAGTTGCGAGAAAGTGTCAAGTTACTATTTGACATATTTATATAAATTCCTTTGATGATTAATTTAGTTTTTTAGTCATAAGATAGCGATCGCTATCTTTAAATCCCACTCGGTGATAAAAATTTTGGGCAGATATATTTTCTCTTTCAACTTCTAAATGTAATGCTTGAATATTCAGAGAAATGCAGACCTCTTCTAAAAACTTAATTGCTTGTTTGCCAATGCCTTGACCTTGATAAGCTGAATTAATATATATTTCATCAATAAAAGCATCTCGTCCTCCGTATTCTAAACTATAGCCAAATGAGAGAATAACATAACCAATTGCTTGACTTTGGTCTTGAATTAACCAAACCTGACCTATTGATTTTTCATTCAGTAGTTGCATCAACGCATGACGCACAACAACTGCATTAAATGAGAGATAGCCATCTAGTTGATAAAATTCTTGGATTAAAACTAAAAGTGTTTCAACATCATTATTATCTCCTGGTTTAAAGTTAATGTTCATATAGGAATACGGTTTGATTCCTGAATCTAGTTGTGTAAGCAGGGAGTAGGGAATGGGGAGTAGGGGGTAGGAAAGACTGCTGATCTGAGTGTACTGATTTTTTTCATAAATCAAATATGAGTCCTATATAGCAATCAAATTTAACTCCTGAACTTACTCTTGAAGGTAGGGAATAAGATTTTCTGGTTTTTTTCCTTTTACTTCTAATGCAGGTAATTTCAAGATAAAACTACTACCATACCCAAGTTCCGAGCGGAGTTCAATTGTACCGCCAATACACTCTACAAGGCGTTTGACGATACATAAACCCATACCAGTACCGCCTGTAGCACGAGTGCGAGAAGAATCTAGGCGATAAAATGGTTCAAAAATGCGGGACTGTTCTAATAAGGGAATACCACATCCTTTGTCGCTGACTTGAATCATTGCCAAATCTTCCGTTTGGGTGAGTTGTAAAATAATTGGCTCACCAGTAGCGGAATATTTCACGGCATTGGTAATCAGATGGTTTAATATCTGCATTAGCTGTTGGCGTTCGGCTTTGACTTGAACAGGAAAGGAAGTGATATTTAACTGAATTTCCCGATGATGAAATTTTTCGGTCATCTCGGCTACGGCTACAACTACATCATTAAGTAAAATTGTTTCAGTTTCGCCGGGACAGGGAATGGCGCTGTTATCCGCCCGTGCTAAGTCTAGTAAGTCTTGGAGGATATGATTCATTCTTTCGGCATCAGAAACAGCCATTTCGAGAGTTTCTTTTTGGGAAGCGGCTAAATTATGGCTACGTTGGAGACTTCTTTGCAGATATCCATAAACCATACTCAAGGGTGTGCGTAACTCGTGGGCTAAATCACTGAATAACTGGCGTTGCTGTTCTTTGGCTTCAGAAAGTTTGGTTAAAAATTCTATCCATGTCTGGGCTAATTCTTGAATTTCGGTTGGTGTTTGATTTAAACCTAACTGCTGGGGAGTGAGTTCAGTTGTGCAGGTTTCTGCCCATTGATTGATCTGTTGTAATGGTAAGAGCGATCGCTTAATAAATAAAGTAGTCAAAACTGTGGTGATAGTCAGGGAAAAAATACTCATCATTCCCAAACTTTGAATCACAGTTAATAATTGATAATTGTCAGCTATTCCATAATTTTTATCAGCAATCATCAAACATTCTTTGATTTCCCAACCAGCCCAGAGTGTAAAGCTACTTAGTCCCAGGGTCACAATTAAGATAATGCCAACAGTCAGCCGGAAATGTAGTGAATCTGGGTCAATTCTGGCGACCAAAAATTCAACTAATTTTCGTTTAAAACTTTCCGCAAAATTTATTGTCATATCTTGATATATGAACCAAAGAGACAAGGTAGACTAGGCAGACAAGGTAGATTCATACCTTGCACTTTCCACAGTTCAAATTTAATCGATGTTTCTGCCAGAAAAATGAGTTTTTCCTGAATAGAGTTAAAGCTTTTGCTGAAAGCTCTTTCAGAGCGATTTGGTATCATAGTGTTTACTATAGGAATCCGATTTGATTTCTGAATCTAGTTATGTAGGTAGGGAGTAGGGAATGGGGAGTAGGGAGTAGGAAAGACGGCTGATCTAGGTGTACTGATTTTTTTCATAAATCAAATATGAGTCCTATAGTACAGGTCGGCTTAAATAAACAGACCACACTTCGACTACGCGGTAGTTGAATCTCGACACTTCTCCTACCGGAGACGCTACGCGAACGACAAGCTCAGTGCATCGCTTCGCTCGATTACCGCGAAGCCGAAACTCAGTGACCATAAGAAATTGCTAAAAGGCTTTTGGTAAGTAGTTAAACATAATCAATTACACAAAGTCATTGCGAATGGAGCGAAGCGAAATGAAGCAATCGCAAGGGCTGGGATTGCTTCGCTTCGCTCGCAATGACTGTAATTAATTTTGCGTGGTTACTTATCGTTATTATTTCTTTTTACTTTTGCCTTCTTACAAAGTTAGGCGGGACGGAAACCGACACCGCCTACTTTGCGCTTTTTACTTTTGCCTTGTTGTACTAGGCTTAATCATTGAACAAACCCAAGAAGGAATCACTGTGTAATTCTTACGGGATACCAAATAGATTCTAGGGTGTGGGCTAGATGATTTGCAGTTTCTGGATTATATTCATTCAGCAAAACTGTAACATGCCCCAATTTCCGCCCAGGACGAGATGTAGTTTTACCGTACCAGTGAACGCTGGCTTGGGGAATGGCGGCTAATTGTTGGCGCTGGCTTTGATAGTCACTCTCAGAATTTTCATATCCCAGCAAGTTGACCATGATAGCCATTTGACAGTGTAAGTCAGGATTGCCCAAAGGTAAACCACACACGGCTCTGAGGTGTTGTTCAAATTGGGAAGTTTCGCAAGCATCTATTGAGAAATGTCCTGAATTGTGGGTGCGGGGGGCTATTTCGTTGACTAAGACTTTACCTTCTTTGGTGAGAAATAGTTCTATGCCAAAAATACCGACTACTTCGAGGCTATTTAATAAGGTATGAGCGATCGCTTGACTTTGTTCGGCTTGATTAGGTGTAATATCCGCAGGTGCTATCACGCGCCGACATACCTGTTGCTCTTGTTGAGTTTCTACCACTGGATAGATAACCACTTCACCATTTACCGAACGGGCTGCAATTACCGCTAGTTCTCGTTCAAATGGCACAAATTCTTCAATTAAAAACTGTGATTGATTTGCTGCTTGAGCTAATTTTTCCTGTAAACTGGCTAAATCTTGGATAATAAATGTGCCTTGTCCGTCGTAACCGTGACGACGGGATTTTAAGACGACAGGAAAACTTAAATCTTCTAGCTTGGATGCTAAATTCTCAACATCATCCACAGCAAAAAATTGCGGTACAGGTAAACCTAAGTCTCGCAAATAACAACGCTGATGATATTTATCTAATAAAGGCAATAAAGCTTCTAACTTGGGGCGGAAGCAAACACCTTGATTTGCCAATACACCTAAAGCATCAAGGTCAACAAATTCATTTTCAAAGGTGATGATATCACTTTTTTCGGCTAATATTTTTGTGGCTTTTGCATCATCAATTGCCGCAAAAACGGCATCTTGAGCAACAGCTACAGCCGGGTCAAATTTACTAGGAGTCTGTACAATTAATTCTACTCCTAGTTTGTGCGCTGCATCCCCCATCATCCAGGCTAGTTGCCCACCACCAATTACACCAACACGCTTCATCGACATCCTAAAGATTCACGGGTATCTACGCCAGTTTTGGAATTTACCCCACTGGCTTTACTGCACAGTTCTTTGATTTGCGCTCTATCCAAAACTGCATCGGTGAAGTCTGCACCTTGAATATTCACATCTGTAAACAGGGCGCGAAGTAACAATGCTTCTTTAAAAATGGCATCACTTAAATCTGCCCCTGTTAAGTTTACCTGATCCACCATCGCATTAGTTAAATCGGCTTGGTGAAGATTGGCTTTTGTCATCACTGAAGCACTTAAGACGGCTCCGCGCAAGTCAGCACCAGTAAAGTTCGCCATTTCCATATTCGCGTTAGAAAATTCCGCCGCTTGCAAAGTTTCTCCCGAAAAGTCTCTTCTCGCCAACTGTGCATTACTAAATGACAAGGGATGAGTCCAGTCTACGGCTAAGGCGGTATCAGGCAGAAAACAGAGAGTAAAAATACTCAATATCAAAGCCGGAATGGGATTTATGACTCTGTGATGATTGCTTTTTATGTAAATTAGGCAAAATAATAAAATTCCTAAAAGTAATGCTAATCCTGGCTGCCACAACATATTTGTTTTTTAGGTATAGTTGATGACTTTAGCTTAACATTTTGTAATCTTAGGCGATCGCTAAAACATTTTTGGGAAACGACTGGATGAGTCGAAGAGATAAGGGAGATAGGGGAGACAAGGTTGACAAGGGAGACAAAAAGAGGGATGTTTGTCAATCAATTTAGGATTTCCATATATTAATCAATCCCTTTTTTACTGTTCCCTCCCTACGCAAATATGTTCATTAATCAAATCAGGTTAATATATATAACCAAAGGCTGATTTTTATCACTAAATATAAATTACTGCGAACGCTCACGTTAAACTTTACAATTCTTGATTTAAAAAATTGCGTTTTGCGATATAAGTTGCGATATAAGTATTCTTATTAAAGAAATTCATAAGTTGTTAATCATGAGAACATCTCATAAATAAACATCCACAAGGAATATTCCCTAATCGCTAATAAATTAATTAGTTACATTTCTTTATGATTTATTTTCCAAGTAAAGTTTATTAACTTTTGCTGTTAACCTCAATTCTCCCCTGTTAGTCTTCTTATTAAGGTGAGTGAGTCAGCGTTGCTTGAGCATATTAATTATCTGTCTTGGATGCTTGACCAGCTACACCAGAGGAGAATTAACTTTAGTTTCATAAATAGTTGCTTGGCTACGACAAGAGGCAGGAGGAAAAGAAAGTTCAAGAGGTCACAAAATAGGTTTTAACCTTCTCTAACGGTTGGTTTATTTCTATTGCCACTTGTGAGTCAGAAACTCATCAGTTTATATTCAGCAACTACCCAAAAATTCGTAAGCAGTAAGTATAAGACAAATGGTGAAACATTATTCTCTGGAATGGATTGAAGCTTGGTGCCAAGAAAATGGCTGGACAGAGTTATTTGTAGAGCGACGCAACAATTATTGGGCGTTTCCTCCTGGTGGAGTGATGCCAGAACCAATTCCATCTCATGTGTTGAGAGGAATTAAAGCCGAAAAAGGACTCACCGTTGAAGAAAGAATTTGGTCATTGTCGGCTGTAATGGGTACAGTTGTAGCTGTCGTTAGCACCTTTATACTCAGATGTCCTATGCCTTTGGTATTGGCCTTTGCCTTTAACGCTGTAACGGTGGCTCAATTTGAATTAGAAGATGTTTAACGGTTAAGGTGGTCATTTGTCCTCTCTTACAAAGTTCTGAGCGGAGGAAGCCTCCGCTCAGACTTTGCGCTTTGTTCTTAGTCATTAGTAAGGTTTCGAGATTTACGTTTTGTAACCTAATTGTTGTTGATTTAACAAATGACAAATGACAAATGACGAATGACAAATGACTATTGCCCAGATTCTTTAGAGACTTTTTCTATTTGTTGGGTAAAGTAAGATTCTTCGTGTTTGAGTTGCTGTGCTAGTTGTAAGCCTTGCTGAAAGGCTGAGAGTGCTTGAGGATAATCTTTTTGTTGTAAATAAATTTGCCCAATTTGGTCGTAAGCTTGCATTAAGCCGTAAGAGTTATAGGCTTTGCTTTGGGTTTCGATGAGAATTTGACTGGTTTGTAATGCTGCGTCAATTTGTCCTTGGGAACGGTAAAGGACAATTAATTTTTGTAAAGCTTCCGCCGCTATAACAAATTGTTGTGATTCCCAAGCAGTTGTATAAGCTTGTTGATAGTTATTAAAAGTTTCTTGAATTAGGCTAGGATTTTCTTTGGCTAAAGATTCGTAGTTACTAGCGATCGCTAATTTTAATTCTGGTATTTTGAGAATATTTTCTGGGTCAGTATACAGTAACGCTAACTTATTTAAGGTATCGATCGCCTGTTGTGGTTGTTTGTTTTGCTGGTAAACATAAGCTAACTGTTTGAGATATGTTACCTCACTGGTGCGATCGCCCTCAACAGTCGCTAGATTTAATAATTCTTGATATGTGGCGGCGGCTTTAGGATAATCGAACCAAGCTAGATTTAATTCGGCGATGGTTTGCAGGGTTGATAACTCTGCGGTTTTATCTTGTTGCTGGCGTACGGCTGTCAAAATTTGATTGTAAACTTCTAAAGCATTTTTGGGCGATCGCACATTTTGATAAGCTGCACCTAAAGCCTGTAATAATTCTAAATTTACGCCTTGTTGAGCAACGGTTTTGGGTGATAAAGCCTGTTTTTGAATTGCTTGCAACCTTTGAGTTATATAAAATAACTGCTGACGGTCGTTTTGATTCCAAGCGATCGCACCAACTCTAGATAAAGCTTCAATTTCCGGTATTGTACCCAAATAGCGTCGCAGACGGATTTCCCGGTTCCAAATTTCAAACGCTGTTACCTTATCTCCCGCTTGTAACGTTTCTGCTGCTTGTTGATTTAATTCATCTAACGCAGTGGCTAAAGTTTGCTGTTCCTCCGTCGTTAACGGTTCTTTATCAGCCGAAGGCCGCACTAAAGGATCAGGTGTGGTAACTTCTAAAGGACTAGGGGGAAATTTATCTGCTTGATTAGGATCTTTCGTTGCTGCCAGGGTGACAGAGTTATTTAATAAGATAGTGAAAATTGCGATCGTGCATAAGCGCCTGAGCATAAATACTTTACCTGACTAAAAGTTAGATGATAATTAGTTACTAGTACAACAAGGCAAAAGTCAAAAGGAAAAAGAAAAAATAGTGATAACACAAGCCTTTTAGCAATTCCAGATGCTCTATTTTATTTACGCCGACCTGTACTAGCTCAATAATGACGATATTTTTCTAAAAATTCTCCAGGTGCGAGGATATAACATTTCTGTTTTCATCCCCTTACGGGGTAAATGGTTTGGATACTCTTCGCTCAGGGGCGTTTACCTACTGTGTACACACAAGTCAAAAATTTTCAGGTTCAACCACATCCCGCCTAGAACTAAAGTTCCAGACTCATAGCCAAAGTCCACGCTTTGTGGACTGGAATACATTTTTAGTCGAGTCATCTGAAGATGACTTGCGCTAAGAGACTCGGAATTCATTCCGAGGCGGGACTGTAAAGAAACTGGTTTAAAAAAAATTTTCCCACATCTGCCAAGAGGCTGCATAAAAAAATCTAGGTCAACCTATTGAGTTAGTGAAGGGGTTAAACCCCAGAAACAAGCAAGAAAACATTAGGAGACTAGATCATGAAATTCCGTAATATCACCAGTTCTTTATTGACCGCTACTGCACTTTTGACCACTACATTCCCCGCCTTTGCTGGCCCCTTTGATGTCAGACCATCTGGAATATTCCGCCCCAATGATGTGATTCCTGGGGCTGTTGGTAATGTGAATAAATCTACACCCAGCACACCCAGCAACCCAGTCGGTAATAGTGAAATTCAAGGCTTAGGCGACCATCAATCTTGGGTTGACAACAAAACTCTCGCCAATGACCCCCGCGCTTTGTGCAGTGATGTTGGCTTAGGTAACAACACCCGCACTAGTTCCAGCAAAATTGCTTTAGCAACCTCTACTAGCACTCGTACCAGTTCTTCTCGCAGTCATAATGATGGCGGTGGCGGTGGTGTCAGCATTTTGGGAATTGGTGTTAGCGGTAGTGGTGCTAGTCAAGGTAGTCAAAATAATAGTGAATCTCGTGACAGTCGCACCAACCGCAACGAAGAAAATAGCAGCAGTTCTGCAACTGTGGTTCAAGGTAAGAATTGCGATGCTTTTGTTAACGCTGCTGCGGCTAGAGATATCAACTACCAAGACAACTTAACCCGCCGCTATGAAATTAAAACAGGTCGTCGCGGACAACAAGTTAATCAACTCCTGCAAGATAAGTAATGCGATGTTCGATATTAGCTTGGACATCTTGTCCAAGCTACAAGAAATATAAAAATAATTAACCTGAAAACGCCAAGGTTAGCGCCTTGGCAATTCTCATTCTGAGTTCTGACTTCTGCTGTAGTTTTGACTACTTTTCTGATTTTTTAAATAGTTCTAAATAAGCAGCAACTTAATGATAATGCTGTTAAATCTTTGTTAAGAAAAGTTACAACGCTCTTAACACAAGGAAATATTATTATGGTTGTCACAGGTGAGAAGAATACCAAACATCAGGTAGTAATTGTAGGTGGTGGCTTTGGGGGATTATATACAGCAAAATATTTGGGTAACGCGAATGTAAACGTTACCCTCATTGATAAACGGAACTTCCATTTATTTCAGCCACTGTTATATCAAGTTGCTACAGGTACGCTATCACCCGGTGATATTTCCTCACCATTACGAGCTGTATTCAGCAAAAGTAAGAATACTCAGGTATTGTTAGGAGAAGTCAGCGATATTGACCCAAAAACCCAAAAAGTGATGATGGGTAATCAAGTAATACCCTATGACACTTTAATTGTGGCGACAGGTGCAAATCATTCTTATTTTGGTAAAGAACACTGGAAAGATTTGGCTCCTGGTTTAAAAACTGTGGAAGATGCTATCGAAATGCGCCGCCGGATATTTGGTGCATTTGAAGCCGCCGAAAAAGAAACTGATCCTGAAAAGCGTAGTGCTTGGTTGACTTTTGTGATTGTGGGTGGTGGCCCTACAGGTGTAGAATTAGCAGGTGCGATCGCGGAATTGGCATACAAAACTCTCAAAGAAGATTTCCGCAGTATCGATACATCCGAAACCAAAATTTTACTATTGCAAGGTGGCGATCGCATTCTGCCACACATTTCACCAGATTTGTCAGAAGAAGCAACCGCATCCTTAAGAAAGTTAGGTGTGGTGATTAACACTAAAACCAGAGTCACCGACATTGAAAATGACATTGTTACTTTCAAGCAAGACGGTGAAATCAGATCCATTCACTCCAAAACTATCTTATGGGCAGCAGGTGTGAAAGGTTCGACAATGGGGGCAATTTTAGCAGAACGTACAGATGTAGAACTTGATCATGCCGGACGTGTAGTTGTAGAACCAGACTTGACTGTTAGAGATTACAAAAACATTTTTGTGATTGGAGATTTAGCTAACTTTTCCCATCAAGATGGCAAACCCTTACCTGGTGTTGCACCAGTCGCCAAACAACAAGGAGAATATGTCGCTAAACTGATTAGACGACGCTTGAGAGGTTCGACTTTGCCACAATTCCACTACAACGATGTTGGTAGTTTGGCAATGATTGGGCAGAATTTAGCTGTTGTCGATTTAGGTTTCCTTCAACTGACAGGTTTCCCAGCTTGGGTATTTTGGCTCATAATTCACATCTATTTCTTAATTGAGTTTGACACTAAATTACTCGTAGTATTCCAGTGGGCTTGGAACTATATCACTCGAAATCGTCGCTCTAGATTAATTACAGGCCGAGAAGCATTTACAGAACCGCAAACACCTGTTAACAAGAGCAGTCGTTTACTAGATGCTTAACGGCGTAAATAATTATTGTTGGGGTAAGCAGAGGAAACAGCACCTCGACTTCTCCTAACGGAGACGCTGCGCGAACGCTCGGCGACCGGAAGCAGAGGTGTAGAGGGATTTGTATTAGTAATTTTGTGAATGGTATTATTAGCTTTCGTTGTCGAGTTCTTGAATCACCCGTGAAAACTCTTGGGTGAGAAAGTCGGAACCAGTTGCAGTATAAATTTCTTGCAACTGTTGATAAAACCATAAGGTTCTTTCTCTACCCGCCTTAAACTCTTGCCAAATGCCGTTACCATGTTGGCGTAAATCCGCTAATAATGACCTAGCATTGTGTAGTTTATCGGCTAAAGATACCAGTCGAATTGAAGGTGAAGCAAAACACAGATTTTCTAAATACTTTTGTTTACGTTCTTCCCAAGGTGGTTTGGGGTATGTGTCAGATTCTGTGCAACCATCGACAATGGTAACGACTGTCTCACCGAAACGCTGGCGGATTTCTTCACGGGTGGATTTTCCGCCTTGGTCTTCGATACTATCATGTAGTAGAGCTGCGATCGCTTCTGCTTCTGTTCCGCCTGCCTCTAAAACCAGTGCTGCAACACTTAGTAAATGACTGATATAAGGAACGCCGCTAATTTTGCGAGTTTGATACCGATGCAGATGAGTTGCGTAAACTAACGCTGATTCAAAATTGGCTGTTAATGGTACTGTATTCATAATTCATCTTGAAGATAAAGCTGAAATTCTGGAGCAACATCAGCCGCAATACTTTGTCTAATGTTTGTAAATATTCTAATTACAACTAAAAGGATATAAGCTTTTATGCTTACAAGTTGCACAATTGAAATTTTGGGTAAAAACTTCAAATCCTCTCCCCTGCTCCTCTGCTCCCCTGCTCCCTTGCAGTCTCAACAAGCAAATTAAGTGTTTAACAGCTTACCCTCACTGTGTAGGCAAGGAGCAGGGAAAAAAATATGCTCTCTCAAAAATTTAGATATTGTATTTTCTGCAAGTGTTAATTTACGCTACGCTGTACTAGTTGTTTAATCAGCAATGTTATAACGTCGCCTTGCATTGTGAATGTACCAAGTGACATTGTTAATGGGTCGCCTCACATTGTGAATGTAGCAAGTGACATTGTTAATGGGTTGCCTCGCATTGTGAATGTATTAAGTCACGTTGTGAATGTGTTGTCTCACATTGTTAATGCACTGAGCCTACCTTGATGATGTTGGGTTCTACTACCGCGCCACCCAATCTACTCCTAAAAAAATTGTGCAAAGGCGTGCAAATTATCTGTGCGAATATTGTCATTCTCCAGAACGCATTTCTACAACAAGATTTACAGTCAGAAATGTAGGTTGAGTGAAACGAAGTTGAACCCAACAAAGCCTACTTGATGATATTGGGTTTTGTTCCTCAACCCAAACTATGCCTGTGAATTGCTGATGCAGTTTATTCTTCAGAGTTTGGCGTTGAATCATCATCAAATTCATCATCATCAAAGTCTATTAAATCTTCGTCTTCACAATCTTTTGGTAAAATCGCCTCCTCAAGATTTGCCCCTTCAAGATTCGCCCATTGAATATTCGCATATCGAAGATTCGCTCCGTTAAGATTGGCTCCTCGCAAATCCGCCTTTACAAGATTCGCCCATTGAAGATTTGCTCCGTTAAGATTGGCTTCTCGAAGATCCGCCCATTCAAGATTTGCCTGTTCAACATCAGCTCCTCCAAGATTTGCCCCTTGAAGATTCGCATTTACAAGATTCGCATTTACAAGATTTGCCCATTCAAGATTTGCCCATTCAAGATTTGCCCGTGTAAGATCAGCTCCTCCAAGATTCGCCTCTACAAAATTTACCCGTTCAAGATTCGCCCACAAAAAGTCTTTTGCAATTAAAATACAATTTTGTAAATCCAAAAAACTCAGACAATTCAAGCACAATATATCAGTACCAAAATCGACTCTTTGCCCATGCAAGCGAGAAATCCAATTACCAAAAGCTTCAGGAGAAGGCCATTTAACTTTAGAAATCTTTTGTGTCACCCTAGCGCAAGCATTTAAAACAACTAATAATGCTTCTTCAGCATTACGTGCTTGTTGATTGGCTTGATGAAAGCTTTTGATTTCCGGCAAAAGTTCCATTGGCATTCCGTGACGCAACATAAAACTAATTAAATGGCATAACATCTCTTGCCATTTGCCAACATCAACTTTATCTTTATCTTGCTGTAAACGAATTTCATTAATCACGAACTGAAAAAGGTAATTATTCATAGCAGTTGAACCAAAAAGTTCTGCCCACTGCTTTAAAGCATCTTTTTCATTCCAGGTTATATATGAATTCTTTTTACTCAGTTCTTGCATTTCATACAGGCGTTTTACTTCCCAGACTATACGTCTTGCAGTCAGATACTCACCAAAGCTTTTATGCGTAAATTCAAAAGTTTCTTCATCTTGTTTATATCCACTTTTACGGAAATAAAAAGCAGTTAACAGACGAGTTATACCAGCTTTGCTATCTGAAGCTTTGAAAACATCTAAAACACGTTTGAGAATCTCCTGTTCACAAAGACTTTCGATTTTTTTAACCGTTGTGGTGCGTCCATCACCTCCATGCCAAGCAGCAATAGCAATACCTTCTAGGATTCTGATAAAATCTTCCTCCTCAACACCCCTAATATGCGGATTATCATCAGCCCAAACTCGCCGATAAACTCGCGTTAATAAAGATGCGTAAATATCATTGAGGTTACTATTTTCAGAGAGGAATGACTTATTTTGGTCATAGCTTAAAGCAACTAAATAATTTAGCAAAGGTTGAGCAGTAATTTCTCGCAACTGACCTTTGTCTAATTCTGTTGGTAAACCATCATATCCGCGATTACTAGCTGAACCGTAAGAACGCCACCATAAATGTCGTTGGTCTTCATTTAACAATTCCTTTTCATCAAAATAATTCTTTTTTTGTTCCTCTTCTATTAAATAAGGCAGAATATACAAGATTTGTTTTTCTTTGCGAAACTCACTGCTGTTATTTTGTACTACTAATTCTCGACCACTAATTAAAACTTGCAAATGAGTCTGGCTGGTGTTTGCTCTATTTACTTCTCCTCTAACTTCGCTTACAAATTTTTGAGCAACATCAGCGCCTAGTTTCCCTTGCATTGATAGTTCATCTAAACCATCAAATATAATTAGCAACCTTGGCACAAAATTATCTGGCTCTAATGGATTAGATGGCAGAGGTGTATCTCGTCGCATTGAGTTGATAAATTTACCAATTTCAGTAACTAAATCACCTTCTGTATTAAATAAGTGTAACGGAATAAATAAAACGTGAACTTTTGGTTGATTAGTTTCTTTGCTTAACCAAGTTTTTGCCTGTTTAGCAGCAAATATTTTAGTAAAAGATGATTTACCACTGCCTGGACTACCACTAATAACCCGAATGGCATCTTTGGGGTTAGCTGCATCTAGCCAAGTTTGTAGCTCTGTGTCTAAATCAACAACAATTTTTTGAGTTTTTTGTTCTCTTTTTTCATCGTTACGTTCTTCATAATAAGCACGCAATGATATATAAACTTGCTGCAATGTAAAAACTTCATCAAACATCCTTTGATTAATTTGGTTTTGCAGCCAAGCAAAATAACGTCGCCAAGAAAGTTCCCGTTTAGCTTCTCGTTCTACTGCTTTAATAAATGGAGTGTCTAGTTCTGCTTGTAAACGAGCATATTTATCAGAATTATTTACCCATTCTTCATGTAGCGCCGAGATAAACTGAATTGGTAAACGTTGACTGATAGCTTCTGATTGTGATTGGTTGAGATTTAAACTTTGTAACCAATCAGCAAAAGGAGTTTTAATAGCTGCAATAATAGATAAGTCTTGGGGATTGTCAAAAAAGTCTTGGTAAATAGTAATTTCTTCTTGGTCGAGTTTTTCTAAAGACTGGCTGAGGCGATGTTCTGAAATTATTTTTAAATCATCAAGGTTAACTTCTCGATGTTTGTTAGCTTGTAGGATTAAATCTTGATTATCTTCTACTAAACTAGCCATTGCTTTGATGAGCGACTGAAAAATCAACACCCAAGCAAGTTCTCCTAGTTCTTTGGCTAACCCAACGGCTGCACCAATATCAACAATGTTTTCTGGTAAGTTCCCCCAATTAGCAGTAGCCGCATTCGCTCCAACTTTAATAATTCCTGTAAAGAAACTTCGCCAATCAACATTAATATCTTTGTTTAAAATACCGATAGGCTTGGTAATGAGAATCCCAGGTCTTTTGCTCATAAGTGTTGGGTAGTGCTGTTAGAGACATTTGATTTGTAAGTAATTGGACAAACATATTTACAATCATTGCAAGCGTAGCGAAACAATCTTACCTTTTGCGATCGCTACCCTTCTCCCAAAAGGAGACGCTACGCGAATGGGAAGCAGCATTGCGTCTACGTTCTGCTTTGCTCCATTTGCAATGACATTGTGTAATTAATTGTGTCTCACTACTTATATATACACAACATTAGTACAACAAGGCAAAAGTAAAAAGTCAAAAGGAAAAAGAAAGAATAGTCATACCACAAGCTTTTTAGCAACTCCTCTGCAAATGTTAATTTACGCTGCGCTGTGCTAGTTGTTTAATCAGCAATGTTATAATATTGCCTCACATTGTTAATGTACCCAGTCACATTGTGAATGCGTCGCCTCGCATTGTTAATGTACTCAATCACATTCTTAATGGGTTGCTTTACATTGTGAATGCACTGGGCTTACTTATTAATTCATCATGATAAGTCTTTCAGAGAACAGGATATAAGAGGATGTTTTAAAAGTCCTATTGTTGGTAGCCAAACATTTTAGATCCCCCTAAATCCCCCTTAAAAAAGGGGGACTTTGAAGCATTTCCCCCCTTTTTAAGGGGGGTTAGGGGGGATCAAGAAGTGCTAATAATCATAACCAACCACTTTTCAAACACCCTCTAAAGCAATAAGGTTTATTTAAGTCTTAAACTATTGGTTAAAATCAATTTTTTTAACGAACCGCAAAGAGCGCAAAGAGCGCGAAGAGAAAAAAGAGATTACTAACTGAAGCTGTGTATATAGTAGGGGTATGAGAGGATGTTTGAAAAGTCTTTGGTGGTGGATCAAATAATTTTAGATCCCCCTAAATCCCCCTTAAAAAGGGGGACTTTAAGAGACTCTTAGCCCCCCTTTTTAAAGGGGCTTGGGGGGATCTATAAGTGCCGATATACACAACCAACCACTTTTCAAACAACCTTTAAGATAGAAAAAGTTTTTTAGCTACTTGATTGCAACTAAAGTGTTGTATGTTGGGTAAAGCGATCGCTCCACCCAACTGACTTTGTTATAATCTGTTACCTCTCACCTCTTCCCTGAATATTTAAAGCTCGTCCTTGAACTGTGGGAGCAGAGGGAACGTTTAGTAAACTGTTGATGGTTGGAGCAATATCGATATTGCGAATCCTGCCAATGTTACCACGACGCTGAATGTCAGGGCCAGCAGCATAAAAGATGGCGCTGAGACTGGGAATTGTGGGATCATAACCATGCGCCCCGTAGAAATTTGGTACGGAAAATACAGAATTATCTGTGTCTCCTAAACGGGTGATGATGGGATTTTGTATACCGTCAAAGTTGTATCCCGATCGCATAATTGCAAACACATCACCAGTATCTTGACCGACAAATTCACTTGTACCTAAACCAAATTTTGGATCGTTGACATCGCTGGGTAATGGGCGAGGGTAAATTAAGTCAAAAACTGCTTGTTGTCTTCCCCGCAAGTAATTAGGATTGTTATCTACTAATTCTCGCAATGCTGTGATCAGTTGCTGCTGTAACGTAATATATTCTGCACGACTGACAACCCCGTTTGGTTCACGTCCTTGGAGATTAATATAAATGTTGGCGGCTGGCCCTGATGTGACGGCGCGGACTTTAGTTAAGTCAAAGCCGCGATTTCTCAGGTAGTTATTTAAGTTAACAGCTGTGTGAAAGGGAGCAAAGCCATGATCGGAAACAACTAAAATGTTACTGTTGGGTGTACCTTGGCGATTTGTCCCCACTGCGTTGATGATGCGCTGAACGGCATTATTAGCGGCTTGATAGCCGGCTTGTACGTAAGTTCTATATCGCGCTACTTTGGCTTTATCTTGTCTAGCGCCAATGGATAATGGATTTGTCGGATCACTAGGTTGACGGGAATCAGTTAATAAAAACTGGTGTTCTGAGCCATCTGGTTGTTCAATATAAACCATGACTAAATCTGCATTGGGATTTTGGTTAATGGCTCTCAATGCGAGTCGAGTTTGATAATCAACAAACAGTTGTACTTGGTCTTCGTAAATATCTTCTAGTTCGCTGTCGGGGAAAGTGGTAAATCCTGGGCTGAGGCGTTCTGGAATGCGGAAATCAGCTTGGGGCGACCAAAAACCAACGTTACTAAGAACATCATCGACACTGGTTTGCACTGCGGGGTTACGGGGAATTGCATTTGCAGAATAACGTGCAATGCGAACGGTACTCAAGTCGGGTGCGAGATTGCTGACGTAAAATGCTGTACCTGCTTGATTAGAACTGCCTTCTAAATAAAATAAACTAGATTTACGATCGCTCGCCTTCACATAAGCCGGGCCAGTTGCAGGTAAACTAAAAGTTCCTGTGGGAATACCAAGTTGAGCATCAAAAAATACTAATGTGTCGTAATTGGTGCGGCGATCGTTTGTTGTATCTAGTGCGGCAACTTGAATATTATAATTGACACCACCAACAGTAAACTGATCATTTAAACTTGCTTGTAAAATCGGGCTGTAAGAAATTCTGCCTGCATTATTTAATTGTGTCACTATCAAACTAGTTGCAGAACTAAATTCAGCAGTAGTTAAACTAAAACCTCTAGCACCTACCCCCGCAAATGCTCCAAAGGGAACGGTGTAAGATACAGTTCTGGTGCTGGCTGGTTGAATAATTGGGCTATTAGTCAAACCTGGAACGCGCACATCAACTCCATCTGCACCGGGAAAGGTAGCCGCCACCACTTGCTTACCATTGCGCTGAAGCCCGACCCAAATTGGTTCTGCCGTTGGTTGTACACTGGCGCTAGGGCCGATTGTAGAATAACCACCAATGGGTGCGCCAAAACCACTAATGTTAGAGGTAAAGGGACTAGCAACTAAGTGAAATGTATTAGTATTAATATCATTGCGGGCAGCAGTGGAACCTGTACCAATAGCTACATGACAAGCCGCAGTTAAAGAGGCACTGCAAGTAATATTTCTTTCAGCATACACACCTTGTCTTCTGAGTAATCCCAATCCTTGGCTGCGGTTTAATACACCATCCCTTAAGTACTGCTCGACGAAATCGGGTGTGGCACCATCGAGAGAAATTAAAATGACTTTGGGACTGGGTGTATTAGCTACTGGTTGAGCCGCGATAGAATGCACACCTAAACTCAGGAAAACAGTCACCAGCACTATTGCAGATAAGCGGAAAAATAACTTATGTCTAAAAGTCTGCCTTAGCCACTGCCATGTTTGATTTATGCCATAGAATTTTAAATACTTGCTCACTTGTCCTCCGTTAGTCTGCGACCGTCATTTGCATAGGATGATTGCTGATCAAATTTATTGACGGTACGTTAACGAAAGGCTATGAAAATCTTAAGTCGAGAATTCTATCGGAATCTGGTTTGATGGGTGAATAGACAAGGGAGAGAGGGGAGACAAGGTAGACAAGGGGGATAAGGGACAATTGTTAGCGTCGAATTATTTGGGAGAAAATAGCAATGGAATGCGATCGCACTTTGGCGATCGCATTTTAGAAGCCACAACTATAGCGGTGAATGCTTTACTCACCATTGATAACTTTGATGAAGCGGTGAAGACGGCTTTACAAGTGATGGGTGAAAGTTTAGATTGCGATCGCTTGGGTGTGATTGAACATTTTCCCATTCCATTATCTACTCTACCTGGTTGGCGATCGCTGTATGAGTGGAATGCACCAAATATCATTGCTCAAATCTCCCATCCCACCACAGCCCAAGGAACCTACGCCGGCATTGAGGAATGGTATCAACGGCTGTACGCAGGTGAAAGTATTAGCTGTTTACTGGAAGAAATGCCAGAACCGTTTCGCAGTGGACAAGCTGCAATTGGTGTCAAAGCATTGTTCGCTGTGCCGATTTTTGTTGAAGAACTATTTTGGGGAGTTTTGAGTTTTGATCACTGTCGTCAAGCCAAACACCCCAGCACCGCCGAATTAACATTGTTAAAAACCGCCGCCGCTTGTATTGGTAGTGCCATTCAGCGTCAACGTATTCGCCAAACCGAACAAAAACGCACAGAAGAATTAGCAAAAGTTAACCAAGAGTTACAACAACGCGATCGCTTACTTTCTGTAGTTGCCCAAGTTACCAAAAATCTCTTAGATGCAGAAGATATTGATGTAGCAATTCCTCAAGCTTTACAAGCCATTGGTACAGTCGCCAAAATTAGTCGCGTGCAAGTCATCCTTGAACGCCAAAACCCAACCACCCAAAAATTACAACATTGCATCACTTATGAATGGGTAGCTGGAGGTATTTCTCCCCAAATTCATCATCCGACAATGGCAGTTATTGATAATGATGATGCCGAAATTTTACTGAAAGAACTATATGCAGGTCGTTCCATCTGGTATTTAATAGATGACTTACCCCATTCCCTCAAAGCGCAATTCCAATCACTAAACATTAAATCTTCTGGAGGTGTACCCTTATTCATCGAAGGACGCTACATCGGTTGTGTGGCTTTTGATGATTGTGTTACGCCGCGCCATTGGAGTCAGCAAGAAATGGATGTCCTCACCACTGCGGCGGAGGGAATTGGAGCCGCGCTGCATCGCAAACAATTAGTAGCACATCTGATTCAAGAACGCGCCAGTACTGTAGAAAAACGAGTCGCAGAATTAGTCAGAGCCAATGAATCACTGCGTGGTTGTGTGAATCGATTGGCAGATGAACCAGATTTAGAAACATTCTGGGAACATATTTTACTAGAAGCCTCCGCCCAAGCCAAATCCTATGCCGCCGCTTTGTTTTTGTATGACGCATCAACTAACACTAGTTTGATGAAACGTTATGTCAGAGAAGGTAAAGTGATTCCGATCCACACAGATCCCGAATTTGTGCAGTTTCGTCTGCCAATTTCCGCAAATATTTTTTCTTATTGGCAAGAGGCGCTATTTAAAGGCGAGGTAATTTTTTTTAATGTTGAGGATAACAAGAAACTGCTCGGCGCAAGAATTAAATGGCATCGCGCTCAAGGACATCGTTCTATTGTACGTGTACCTTTAATTTTGGGCGATCGCCCCTTGGGATTCATTGGTTTGTGTTTTCGAGAACCCAGAACGGGTTTACCTGCAAATATTGAATTGATTATCGCCCTAGCACAGCAAGCCACCTTAGCCATCCATTTAACTTCTCTCGCAGAACAAAGTCGTCAAGCCGCAATTTTAGAAGAACGCAACCGCATGGCTAGAGAAATTCATGATACCCTAGCGCAAGCCTTCACTGGTGTGATCGTTCAATTGGGTGCAGCCTCCCGCATCATTCCCCAAGATTTACCAGAAGTCCAAGAACATATCACCCAAGCCAGAGAACTAGCGCGGGAAGGTTTAGCCGAAGCGAGGCGTTCAGTAAATGCCCTACGTCCCCAAATTTTAGAAACGCAGAATTTACCCACAGCCTTTCATCACCTCGTAACGCAGATGTCGGCAGTGATTGATACTCAGATTATCTGCAAAATCATCGGGGAAGCTTATCCCTTAACAGTCGATGTTGAAAATAACTTGTTACGCATTGGCCAAGAAGCATTGACAAACGCCATTAAACATGCGTTTGCTAGTGAAATTGTGATTGAATTAGTGTATGAACCGACGCAGTTTATCTTAAGGGTGAAAGACAATGGCAAAGGATTTGCACCAGAGAGTTTAGCTGTTGTTAAAGGTTTTGGCTTGATGGGAATCAAAGAAAGAAGCGATCGCATCAAAGCTCAGTTAACCATTAAAAGTTTGCCACAACCAGGCACAGAAATTACCATCCTGATTCGTCGAGACTAAACCATGACTGACAACCAACCCATCCGCATCTTGATAGTTGACGATCATCCCGTCGTGCGTCAAGGTTTAGCCGCCATGATTGACCGCGAATCAGATATGACAGTTGTCGGACAAGTTTGTAATGGATATCAAGCAGTAGAAATATTTCCGCAACTACAACCTGATGTCACCTTAATGGATTTGCGAATGCCAGAAATGGACGGCGTTGCAGCAATTACCGCTATTTGTCGGGAATTTGCCAATGCTAACATTATTGTCCTCACCACCTACGACGGCGACGAAGATATTTATCGCGGCTTGAAAGCTGGCGCGAAAGGTTATTTACTCAAAGATGCCGAACCAGATGAATTACTCTTAGCAATTCGCATCGTCAACACCGGACAAAAATACATTCCCACATCCGTTGGTGCTAAATTAGCCGAACGAGTAGGAATATTGCAACTCAGCAGTCGAGAACTCGAAGTGATTCGGTTGATGTCCACAGGGAAAACCAACCAAGAAATTGCAGCAGTATTGCAAATTTCCGAAGGCACTGTCAAATATCACGTTAATCATATTCTCAGCAAACTTGGCGTAAGCGATCGCATCCAAGCCGTCATCACCGCCCTCAAACGCGGAATTGTCACGTTGCACTGAAATAAGAATTCAGGAGTCAGAATGAACACCGAGCAGATATCTAATTTTCTTGTACAAGAACCTTTTTCTTCTTTCTTACCTTTGCGTCCTTGGCGTTCTTGGCGGTTCGTTTCCATATCTATGTTTTTCACGACTCATTTAGGATTGCTATAGCTAAATCTTAGGCAGTTGATTCAGAAGTAAAAAACAGCCAAACACCACTGAAACACCTTATTTATACTTCATACCTTTTCCAATAGTACAGGCTGGCGTAAATAACCAGACCATAAGAAATTGCTAAAAAGCTTCTGGTATCACTATTCCAGAACTTACGTAAAATCATGAAAAAACGTAGACGCGCAAGCGGCTTCCCGCAGGGTACCGCAAAGAGCGCAAAGGACACGAAGTTAAGTAACCACGCAAAATTAATTACAGTCATTGCGAGCGAAGCGAAGCAATCCCAGCCCTTGCGATTGCTTCATTTCGCTTCGCTCCATTCGCAATGACTTTGTGTAATTAATTATGTTTAACTACTTAAGAGGATTTGAGAGGGTTCTTGCGTAAGTCTTATATTCTTTCTTTTTACTTTTGCCTTTTTCCACTAGCCAAAAGTTAAGGTCATATCCCCATCTCTGAGTTAGTCATCAACTCACCTTGTGGTCTATGTAAAACTTCAACTTTGGACTAGGGACAAATGTTAGCCGATTTTATAAAGTAATAGCAATTTGAAATCCGTTGGTTCTGCGCCAGTTTTATTGAGATCACGTCGTGCTAATTCTGCAATGCTCAAACTTATGACGTTGTTACTAGTCAGCAGCATGACTGTGATGGCTAATGTAACCATTTCCTCTGCCTTACCGCCTATAGAAGCATCTGATATTGAGAATTTCTCAGAGCCGAATATTATAGAGCAAGTCCCGACTGTTAGCCAATTCGCCGATGTGCAAACTACAGACTGGGCTTTTGTGGCACTGCGATCGCTCGTTGAAAAATATGGCATCATTTCTGGTTATCCTGATGGAACATATCGAGGTAATCGGGCGATGAGTCGATATGAATTTGTTGCGGGTTTAAATCTTGCCCTCAGACAAATTCATCAACTCATCGCGGCGGGTGATACCGTTTCCCCAGAAGACTTGACATTATTACAAAAACTCCAAACAGAATTTGCGGCAGAATTAACCACCCTGCGATCGCAAGTTGAGCAGTTAGAAGCCCAAACAACTGTATTAGCATCCCAGCAGTTTTCTACAACTACAAAACTATCAACCCAAGTCATCATCGCTGGGAATGCAGGCGGATATACAAGCGATCGCATCATTGCCCCTAGAGGTGCTGTAATTACCGAAAATCAACCAAATGCCACCATAATCTACCGAGTTAGCCTCAATTTCAACACCAGTTTTACAGGTAAAGACTTATTACAAGTGCGCTTAGTAACTGGTAGCGGTAGTGCTGATGACAACACAGCAGGTTTTTTAGAACCAAATTTAGGAAGTACTCTAGAGTTCTCCATCCCTGGTAGAAATAACCAAATCAGCCTAGCGCGTCTTTATTACACCTTCCCCCTGGCTCAAGACTTGAGTTTAACCTTGGGGCCATCAATTACCGCCCCCGATTTTGTTGATAAAAATCGCTATGCCAACCTGAGTTTTCTGGATTTTTCTACTCAAGCCTTAGTGAATAACTATGTACTGTTTCCCAGAGCCAGAGGAGCAGGTGCGTTTCTGGAATGGAATCCAGGTGCAGGAGCTTTACATTTACGCGGAGTTTACCTAGCTGGAGATGCTAACAATACCCTACCAGAGAATGCCCAATTGTTTGGCGGTGGTAGACCACAAGACATTCGCCTGTTTCCCGTTGGGGGTGGTGGTGCAACAGGCGGTTTATTTGGCGATCCTTACCAGGGAATCATCGAATTAGAATATTCACCGAGTCAGAGTTGGGCGCTACGTCTGCAATATGGCGGGGGCAGAATTTTTGGCAGTGATTTTGCCGCTTTCGGAGTCAATTTTGACTGGGCATTGAGTAATCGCTTGGGTGTATTTGGTCGATATGGCTACAGTTCTTACAGTAATACCACTGTCGGCGATATTCACCCAAATTATTGGATGGCAGGGTTGGCTTTTCCTAATTTATTCGTGAACCGAGCCATAGCCGGCATTGCGATCGGTCAGCCATTAATTGAAAATGCTGTGGGTAATGCAACTCAAACTAATTTTGAAGCCTTTTATAATTTCCCCCTCACAGAGCGAATCCGCATCACTCCCTTAATCCAAGTCATTACCAACCCCGCCAATCAAGATGCCAACGGCACAATTATTAGCGGCACTATGCGAATGGTTTTATCGTTTTAACCTTTTTCTTGATGACAAATACAGCCTATGAAAGTACCATGTCAATATCCATCGCCTGGTGTAATTGCGATCGCTCGGCGTGTCAAACCAGGGTTAGAAGAAGCTTTTGAGGAAGCAACCAAAGGTGTGATTCTCGCAGCCAGCACCTTTCCCGGCTATATGGGGAGTGATGTGTTATTTCCCCTCACGAAAAAAGGCGAGTGGCAGTTAATTTTGCGGTTTGACACCGCTAAACATTTACAAGAGTGGGAAGAATCGGTAATTTGTCAAGGTTGGATTGCTCGCGCCGAAGCTCTCACAGTAGATGGAGCCAAGGTGATGCGCGTCAATAGCCTAGAAGCTTGGTTTGCTCTCCCAGAAATCCCCAACGCCTCACCGCCCCCTAAATGGAAAACTGCGATCGTCAGCGCAGTCGGTCTTTATCCCGTGATTTCGATTCTGCCGAATTTTCTCCGACCAATTACCAGTGGGCTACCGGTTTGGATAGCTAGTCTAGTGAACATTAGCATCATGATGCCCTTGATGACTTGGGTGATTATGCCCCAAGTCACACGTTTGTTTAAAGGTTGGCTTTATCCATCTAAGAGTAAGAAGTAGTAGGACACAGAACAAATGACCAACAATCAAGATTTATTCTCACCCATCCAGCTTGGTGATTACACATTACCCAACCGAATTGTTATGGCTCCCATGACGCGCAATCGGGCTGGGGAAGGCAATGCACCCACACTGCTAAATGCTACATACTACGCTCAACGTGCCACTGCTGGGTTGATTGTCACCGAAGGTTCGCAAGTATCACCCCAAGCTTTGGGTTATCCAGCTACACCAGGAATTCACTCTCAAGCACAAATTACAGGTTGGCAAGGGGTAACAAGAGCAGTACATAGTGCAGGTGGGAGAATCTTTTTGCAACTATGGCATACAGGACGCATTTCTCACCCTTCTTTACAAGCAGATGGCGGATTACCTGTAGCGCCATCTGCGATCGCACCTGCTGGTAAAGCTATGACTTATACTGGTGATCAACCCTTTGTTACACCTCACCCCTTGGATTTAGATGAAATTCCTGGTGTGATTGATCAATTTCGTCAAGGCGCGAAGAATGCCCTAGAAGCTGGTTTTGATGGTGTGGAAATTCACGGAGCCTTTGGGTATCTAATTGATCAGTTTTTACAAGATGGTGCTAATCAACGCAGCGATCGCTATGGTGGTTCCATTGAAAATCGGGCGCGGTTTTTGTTGGAAGTCACAGAAGCAGTATGTAGCGTTTGGGGTTCAGCGCGGGTAGGGGTGAAACTATCACCCAGCAACACATTTAACGATATCCATGATTCTGATCCAAAATCAACATTCAGCTATGCGATCGCTGCCCTCAAGAACTTTAACTTAGGATATCTGCACTTAATGGAACCCACACCCGCCGATATTCGCCACGGCGGTAAACCAATTCCCGTTGCAGAATTTCGCCCTTTATATCCTGGGGTGTTGATAGCCAATGGTGGTTACGATAAACAAAAAGGTAATGCTGCGATCGCTAATGACAATGCAGACTTAATTTCCTTTGGTGCATTATTTCTCGCCAATCCCGACTTACCCAAACGTTTTCAGTTAGATGCACCCCTCAATCAAGGCGATCGTAATACCTACTATGGTGGTGATGAAAAAGGTTACACAGACTATCCTTTTTTACCCTCTTAGTGCTGAGTGCTGAGTCATAAAAAAGTACTCAGCACTATAAAAATCTACTAGCGTGATCCGTGCAAAATAGCTGTTCTTGGAGTGAGATAACGCCGTGTGCAACTTTCTCTCAAACCTAACCCCCAACCCCTTCCCTACAAGGGAAGGGGAGCAAGATTCAAAGCCTCTCTCCGCTTGCCTAACGGCAGGCTAACGCCAACGGGGAGAGGTTTGGAGAGGGGTTTCAAGAATAAGTTGCACATCGCGTGAGATACAGAAAAAATAAAATTAACCGCAGATGGACGCAGCGAAAAGTTGCGTGGGCGGCTCTGCCGACTTGAGCAAACTTTTCAAGACAGATAAACGCGGATGAATTTGTAGAGTGACGCGATAAAGCATCCCGCGTATGTAAAAAAGTAAAAAGTTGTACCAAGCGGAGTGCAAAGAAGTTGATTAATCAACCCTGTCGCCATCCAAAATTCAACATGGTATTACCCTCTACATACACGGGAAACTCATAAATTACACCGCTACCATTTCTGGTTCTGACTGGATTACAGACAAATTACCAAAAAAGTCGTAGTGATCTAAGGCTTCTAAGATTCCCCAAGCATAGCGGCCTTGAGCAAAGTAAATTTGAGGATAGCCGCGTAACTTGTGAATTTCTTTGCTGTAGTTCCCGACGACGACTGCCAAAGTATTGCCAGTTAGCATCGATTCATCATTACCAGATGCACCTGCCACTAAGAACTGTTTCACGGGTAATCCCCATTTCAAAGCAACATAGCGCAGTGCATCTCCCTTAGAAGCGCGGAACGGCAATAAGTCAAGATACATATTGTGACTAAAAATGCCTTTGACGGGGAGTTGTTGCTGGCGTAGATGGCGGATAATTTCGCGGAAATGTGGTGCTTTATCAGCATCAACAAAGTAGCTAATTTTAAACTTACCTTGGGTATCTGGTGGCTGTAATTCCAGTCCAGGGATATCTTTCATGGCTTCTCGAATTGCCGCAGGTTGCCAATTGTAGCTGATGTGTTTCTCCCAACTGGTATCTGTCACGATTTTGGGGCCGTAGTAAATTTCACTACCTGCGGAAGTAATCAGCAAATCTGGCATGGGAAATTCCCATTCTTCCAACATATTTAAGGTACTGCGGAGGTTACGTCCAGTAGCAATGCCGACACCAGTGGTATGTCCTTCAGCACGAATGCGGTGAATTAATTTGTGCAGGGCTTCTTGATCGCCTAATAAGGTATTGTCAATTTCGGTAACGAGAAAGCGATCGGCGGTTGGGAGATGGTTTGTATCGGGGATTTTCCATTGTGGGCGATCGCTTGTGGGAAATTCTCGCACCGGCGACAGTAAAGACTGCACTTTCTGTTGGGGAAATAGTCGGACTTTCTCTAAGTATTGTTGTACATGACTTTCCCAAGAGAAAGATTGACGCACATTCACCAAGCCATTGCTAGACCAGTCTTGCCATTGGGCGGTATCTGTTAAAGCTTGATGCAAGGCTTTTTGAATGTCTTGGATATTTAGCGGATCAATCAATAAACCATTTTGACAAGCGCCAATAATATCCCGCGGCCCACCGTCACAGGTGGCAATAATTGGCACACCGCAAGCTGTAGCTTCAATTAAAGTCAATCCAAATGGTTCTGTGAGTGCAGGATTAATAAATACTCCACCAGTTTTTGCGGTCAAGCGATATAAATCTGGGACATCATCAGAAACATGGTGTTTGGGATAGGCTACATGGCCATACAGATCATAGCGATCGATTAATTGAAAGATTTCGGAAAATACCTGACGTGGCCCAGATTCCATTGTTGAAATGTCTTCTCGCTGTCCTAGAACAATGACGAGATTAGCCAACTCACGTAGTTTGGGATCTTCCCCAAAGGCTTTGATTAGCCGACCAACGTTTTTGCGAATAGCTGGCCGAGAAATGGCCGTAATCATCGGCTTTTCTGGTTCTTTGAGGAATCGCTGTAATTGCTTGTAAATGGGGGGTTTTGGCCAATCTGCGGGGGCGGGATAAAATTTCTCTAAGGTTACTCCTGGCGGGATGACCACCATTCTTTCTGGTTGATAGCGGTCGTAAATACTGTACTGTTCCTCAATTTCTTGACTTGTACTTGCAATCACTAAGGCTGCACCACCAAGGGTAATTTCTTCGGCTTCAATGCGGGTACTAATATGAAAGTGGTCTTCAATGGCTTCGAGTTTGGTTCCTTGTTCGAGTAATCGTTGCTGTTTGACTCGTCCCAGGGAATGACCTGTGTGTACTAGTGGCGTTCCCAACCAACCAGCCACTCGACAACCAACATATCCTGCATCGGCGTAGTGAGTGTGAATGACGTTGGGAATCCTGCCAACTTTGCGGATATGTCTGAGTAATTCATCGGCAAATGTATCTAAATGCGGCCAGAGAACTTCTTTGCGGAGGTAGCGACGTGGCCCACAAGCGAGGCGAATAATTTGGGCTTTGTCTGAGAGAATTTCTACAGGCTTGGCGTAGTCGGAACTGATTTTAGGGTCATCGATTAAACGTGTTACCAAGTCAACTCTTTCTACTTGGGGATGTTTGGCTAAGGTACAGGCAAGTTCAACTACATACTTTGTTTGTCCACCAGTGTCAGCATCTCTGCCTAATTCGAGATTTTCTCCCCTAATCAAGCCGTGAACACTGACTAGTAGAATATACAACCCTGAACTATGTGATATCATGTCTTCCTCTGTGGTTGATTGTAGATAGGTAATGCTATAGTTCGCCTGATGAATTTTTAATTTGTTGGGAGAGTTAAAGACAAAACATCGATCATTCGGTAGCCTTACTCAAATGTTTGATACTTATTTTTCCTGACTATGGACTAAATCATTAAACAACTAACTGCGAAAACCAAGGTATTTTGTGTGTTTTTGCCTTGGCAAAAATGCCAATTAATGGTCAAAAAATTAGAATTTGAGGATGGATGATGACAAAATTCGGCTATGATGTATGCTTTGTCATTTTTAAATCGACAAACTGGATTTTTATTTCGTAAAATAAATCACTCCTTGAATCATCGCTAAAAATTGCTGGTGAAAAAAAGCGTGGTACTTGGTTTTTTGTTCATCAAGATTATACGATGAGATAATTTTATATTCGTCTCCTTTATGGACGATTTAGTGCAGAAAATAGATAATCATTTTTTATAAAAATCATCCCAAAAGCTCTATGTCTTGGTCTTCTACCTTATCCCAACTGTTACAAGTGATTTCGGCTCAATCTGCTAATTTATCAGAGACGGTGTTAACTCAAGTTAGTATTGGTGTCCAAACAGATACTCGAATTCTTCAACCAAAAGAAGTATTTCTGGCTTTACGGGGTGAAAAGTTTGATGGTCATGATTTTATCCCCACTGCGATCGCCAAAGGCGCATTAGCCGCAATTGTCGATTTTGACTACGAAAATTTGGAATTTCCAGTTTTAAAAGTCAAAAACACCTTAGCAGCTTATCAACAAATTGGTCGATGGTGGCGCGATCGCTTTGAAATCCCAGTGATTGGGGTAACGGGTTCTGTGGGTAAAACGACAACCAAAGAATTAATTACGGCTGTTTTATCTACCCAAGGCAAAGTACATAAAACCTTCGGCAATTTTAATAATGAAATTGGTGTACCGAAAACTCTCTTAGAATTAAATGGCGAACATGATTATGCTGTGATTGAAATGGCGATGCGGGGTAGAGGGCAAATTGCCGAACTCACCCACATTGCTAGACCAACGATTGGGGTAATTACTAATGTTGGCACAGCCCATATTGAGTTATTGGGATCAGAAGTAGCGATCGCCCAGGCAAAATGTGAATTACTCGCCGAAATGCCAAAAGATAGCGTGGCAATTTTAAATTACGACAGTCCTTTATTAATTGCCACAGCTAAAAAAGTCTGGTCGGGTGAAGTTTTAACTTACGGTTTATCGGGTGGTGATATTCACGGTAAATTGATTGATACTGAAACTATAGAAGTCGCTGGGATAAAATTACCTCTGCCTTTAGTGGGTCGTCATAATGCGACGAATTTTTTAGCAGCTTTGGCTGTAGCTAAGGTGTTGGGGATTGATTGGTCTACTTTAACAGAAGGCGTGGCGGTGGATATGCCGACTGGGCGATCGCAACGTTATGCTCTGCCCAATGATGTTGTAATCTTAGATGAGACTTATAATGCTGCACCAGAAGCAATGTTAGCAGCGTTGCAACTATTGGCAGACACTCCCGGAAATCGCAAAATTGCCGTATTAGGTGCGATGAAAGAATTGGGAGAGCGATCGCCACAATTACACCAAAAAGTCGGTGAAACAGTCCGTAACTTGCATTTAGACGGTTTACTAGTGTTGGTAGATGGGCAAGATGCGGCAGAAATAGCCCACAGTGCCGAGGGTATTCCTTCCGAGTGCTTTACTACTCACAGCGATTTAGTCGCACGGCTCAAAACTTTCATTCAACCAGGCGATCGGCTTTTATTTAAAGCCGCCCATTCGGTCGGCTTAGACCGGGTTGTTAATCAACTGCGAACAGAATTTGCAACAAAGTGCTGAGTTGAAAGTGCTGAGTGCTGAGTACAAGTACTAACCTCCAGCCTGTAACCTGTAACCTGTCAATCTCTCAAATTTAGTTCAACAAAAACGGAACTGGTCGCGCCACCCCATAACCTTGGGCATAATTTACCCCAAGGTTTTGAATTACTTTTAAAATTTCGTTATTTTCCACAAACTCAGCAATAGTTTGAATACCCATAACTTGACCAATTTTATTAATCGCATCGACCATTGCTAAATCAATTGGTTCTTCTACAATATGCTTGACAAAACTACCATCTATTTTTAAATAATCAACTGGTAAATTTTTGAGATAAGCAAAAGAAGACATTCCACTGCCAAAATCATCTAAGGCAAAGCAGCAACCAAATTCTTTAAGTGCGCGAATAAATCCAGCCGCTTTACCTAAGTTTTTGATAGCGACGGTTTCGGTAATTTCAAAGCAAATTACTTCTGGGGGAATTTGGTGTAATGTAAACTGGTCACACACAAAATCAATAAATTGGTCATCGTTGATACTCGCACCAGACAAATTAATAGTATATAAACAGCCCCGCGAATTTTTAAATCCAGGACAATGATTTTTTTGAAAATCTACACACTGCGCTAAATGGGTAAAAAATGTGTGAATTACCCAACGGTCTATAGTTTGCATCAGATTATAGCGTTCAGCAGCCGGAATAAACGCCATTGGTAAAACTAACTTACCTGTTTCATCAACTAGTCGTAAAAGAATTTCGTAATGTGTTGTTTCTGAGTTGCTGTTTGTTACGGGAACAATCGATTGATAATAAAGCCGGAAGCGATTATCTTCTAGTGCTTGTGTGATTTTGCTTACCCATTGCATTTCACCATATTGTCTGACTAAATCCAAATCATCAGCTTGGTAAATATGGACACGATTACGTCCTTGGTTTTTAGCAACATAACAAGCTGCATCAGCCGCACTCAAAGCGCGATTCATATTTGGTGTATCGTGATTTAGGGCAACTAAGCCAATGCTGATGCTGAGATTAAAAACTTTATCTTGTTGCCAAACAAAGCGAAATTTTTGGGTTTTTTCTCTGATGGTATTTGTAATCAATACTGCGGCTTCAAGAGAACAGTTGTGGAAAATAATGCCAAATTCATCTCCGCCTAAACGTGCCAAGGTATCGCAAGAACGTATATAGGTTTGAAACAAATGGGCAACTTCACATAATAGTTCATCTCCAGCCGCATGACCGCAAGTATCATTGACAATTTTGAATTGGTCTAAATCTAGATAACACAATATATGTTGTTCTTTGCCAGTTTGGGCGTTGTTCACCGCTTGGGTGAGGCGGTGTTCAAACTCGCGTCTGTTGACTAGTCCTGTTAAGCTATCGTGGCTGGCTTGCCAAGATAATGTCACTAAAGCCAGTTCTTTTTCCGCAAACAAAGCTTGTTCAGTAATTTGACGTTCGGCAATTTCTTGTTGTAATTGTTCTAAAGCTGTTAATAACTCGTTTGTGCGGTGGGTAACTCTTGTTTCTAATTCTTCATTGGTTTTTTTGAGGGCAACTTGCGATCGCCTGCGTTGATGATCAATAATGTTGAGCGATCGGGCATTGCGCCAAATCAACACGGCAAACGTAATCATATTCAAAATACTTAAAATACACAGTCCAAATTCCGCAGTATAAATCTCCATTCGATACCCAAACAAAACTAGCCAGAAAATAACCGGCGAAAACACAATTACTGCTGGTAATAAATTCCTCGCCATGATTCCGCCTGCGCTTTGACTCGTGACTATCATCATTAACCCACGCTCTAGACAGGCAAACAAAATGCCAAGGATTAGTAATATAAATGCAATTTCTGTATGTATTGCTATTGATGTGAATGAGCTAAATTGATAAAAATGTGCATTTATCAAACCAATAGCAGTGTTAGCTTTCATGGCTATCCATCCTGGTATAACGCTTTTCAGCACTTCAATATCTTTCATGCAGCCAATAAGAACTAAACAGCTAATCACAATGACTGCAATACTCGTTTTTTTGTGAATCAGACTGGAATACAGGGTTGAGTGAGGAAGACTGGAAACAAAATTGAACATGATGAATAGTCATAGTTAATTTAACCAGCAAATATCATGTTACATGCTAGTTTGGCATAAAAACCACATATATGAAAGTATGCAATCTTGAAATTCACACTAATTTTTGGTTAATACTAGTTCTTGATAAAGTTGTTATGGAGATTTTATACACAGCATCTCTACAAGATTTACAGCATATTTCGAGTAAATGAGGTACAAGCGTAAAACCCAAAACCATGCAGAGACTTTATATGTAACGTCTCTACAGTATTCCACGAATATACCAACTGCTGTATTTATCACCGCTAGTTTATTCAATAAATTTTTCCGCTATAAACCTGAATAAAAAAAGTCCGCTAATGCGGACTAAATATAAGGGCTAATTGTTACTTGTATGGGCAAGAAATACTCCATCTGGCATTTTTATTATTTCTAATTTGAGTCCATAAATCAAGGTGATAAACTTATTTTTCGGACATAATTAACAAGGAAATAAGGAATAGTACGTGATAATTTTATGCAAAAAAAAGTCCGCGAATGCGGACTAAGGACATTGGATAAGGTTAGGTTGTCACCAAGATCGCTTACTCTTTATGAGAGTTATTTTTATTCTGATCTACACGCTCTTGAAAATCAAGTATTATTCAACAGGTATTTAGACATAACTCCTGATATTCTGTCTCTTGATAATCTAATATTCTGAAATATTAATCAACCAATTGGTGGAATTTTGAATATTAATTTCGGCGATTATCTACCGCGATCGCCTTCTAAATCTTCAATCACTCTTTGCAAATACCACTCATCTGATCTGCCAGGATAATCATCTTGTTTTTGGTCAATTAAGCGTTGAGCAATTTCCCAATAACCGCCGACCAAGCGTAAAAGTTTTTGTCTGAGTAAGTTATATTTTTGTTTATTAGACTCTGGATAAGCTGTTTGAATTTTTTGCAGACTATCTAAAACTTGTTGATAATTATCCCAATCTTCTTGTTCACAAAAAATACTCGCGGCGCGTTGATAATCGGCAACAGCACTTTGCATTTCTTCAAGTAATGTATAAGCAATGCCGCGATTATAGTAAGCTTGGGCATCATCAGAGTTAATTTGCAAAGCTTGGCTATAATCTTGAATTGCGCCTAAATAATTACCCATTGCGCGATAAACATTACCTCTGGCAACATATATCAAAGCATCTTCGGGCTGCATTTGCAGTGCTTGGTTAAAATCTGCGATCGCACCTTGATGATCTCCCAACAAAGCACGGGCTTTACCTCGGTTACGATAAACAATCGCATCTTGAAACTTGAGTAACAGTGCTTGGTTAAAATCTGCGATCGCCTCACGATAACTACCCATTTTGCACCACACCACACCCCGACAGCAATAAGCCTGAGCATCTTGAGGATCAGCTTGTAATACCCAGTTTAAATCTGCGATCGCTGCTTTGGTATCTCCTTGTTCAGCTTTGTCTAAGAGTTGGGTAAAATAATCTTTCGTAGAGATAATTGGCGCAGTTACAGAATTTTGGGGTTTTACTGCTGGTTTTGCTGGCGGTTGTAGCTGTTTAATTTTTTCCAGACACAGACGACAATTTTCCTTATCTTTTTGCTCTAAGTATAATTCTGCCGCTTGTTTAAAACTAGCGATCGCATTAGTAATTAACCCTTGCTTGCGTTGGACTATTCCCCGCAAACTATATGCGGCTGCATAATTTCCCCGCAGATGAATCGCCTGTTCCACATCATCCAACGCCCCAGGTAAATTTTTCAAGGCTAACCGCGCCAATGCACGACTGTAGTAAGCTTCTACAAATTTCGAGTCTATTTTTAAAGCTTCGGTATAATCGGAAACTGCCGGCAGAATTTGTCCTGAATCATAATACGCCAAACCTCTGTGCAGATAAGCCTCAGTATCGAATGGCGCAACTTGGATAACTTCACTAAAATCTGCGATCGCCCCAGCATAATCTTTTTGCTTGGCCTTTTCTAGCCCCTGAAAATAGAGTTCGTGATGATTCATAATCAGTAATTTATAAGTGTATGTTGCAATCTGCTCACCGTAACTCCTATCTTGCACCATAATGAACTACCCCTGGCTAACTTCGTTTGAGCCAGGGGTTTCTACATCCCCTAGCGTAGCCTGAGATTTTTGACGCTTCATTTGACCCAGGTTCTTCATGCTTCCCGCAGTCTTACGGGTACATGAAGTAGAGCTAGAATCATCTGCATCTGCGAGGTTCGTTCCAAACCCCAGTAGTCGATTTGAGTGCCAAAGCAAAAGGACTTCAGATGATGCGATATCACGCTGTTGAGTGTATCCACAATTACTGCAAATATGCACTCGCTGGTCTAAAGTTTTCTTTTCTTGATGACCACATTTAG
>NZ_JACJQW010000031.1:0-93001 GCF_014696905.1 Nostoc sp. FACHB-190 | reverse complement strand
TTCTTGTTGTAACTAAATTTAGGATATTTTCTTCTAGTTTAGTGTCAGATGCCTTGGGATTTTCTTCAAACCATATTTCTACAGGTAATCTGGTCCTTAAATCAATGACTGTACTCATTTTTCCTGCTAATTGCCCTCTTTGAGCCGGCTCTAAGCTTTGTAATTTTCTAAACAATGCCTCCAGTGTTGACCCGTCTACTATCCAAATTTTCTCGAATTTTGATAATGTAAACTGAATACTTTCTGGCAACGGTCGTTTCTTTCTACTATCCCAAGCTGTTCTTAAACTAGGTAGTAAATCTTTAAATACTTTTTCAAATAATTCTGATGGAAATGTCAAAAATCTCTGTGATACCGCTTGTTGACTAACTTTTGTAGGATTACACCACAGAAAACCGTCTCTAGCTAACATTCTTGTCAGTTCTCTGACTCCGGCTATGTCTCGCCATAACAAGGTTAGCACCGCAGCCATCATCAATGGTAAATTCAGTATCCGTTCTCTGAGTCCTAGTTTTCGGTAGTAATTCTCTTGATTTGTAATGGCTGGTGTCAGTAATCTTTCCAGTTGCTCTGCTATTACTTCATCTTCCACTGTTGGTCGCTGTTTCTTTTTTGCGTGGTCTCTATTGGTTTTTTTGCTGGTGGTCATGGCTGTTATCAATCGCTCAATTACTTGTCTAGATTGAGTTTTACACGATTTTTGACCACTGCAAATACCACACTTGACAATTTCTCCTTTTCCTTAACTTGTCACCAATGACCCCTGCCTCATTGTCGAAGTCCTCTCCGCCAGCACCGAAGCCTACGACAGAGGCGGCAAATTCCGAATGTACCGCCAAAACCCAGCCTTAATCGATTACCTCCTAGTCAGTTCTACCTGCATCGAAATTGACCTTTATCACAAAAACGACGCAGGCGATTGGTTGATTATCAACTACAAAGCAGGCGACACAATCGAACTCAAAAGCATTAACCTCAATTTCCCCATTGAACAAGTCTATCGCGGTTTAACCCTTGAACCTGATAGTAGGGAATAATAAAAGCATTACCCATTATTACCCAATATGCTAACCCTAGAAATAGCCCTTCAAAAAATCCAACAACTTCCCCCCGAACAACAAAAAAAAGTGATCGAATTTGTAGAATTCCTAGAATTTCAAGCCGATCGCCAACAACAAGAACAACAACCCAAAACATCTACCCAACAGGAACAAGACTTTTTAGCCCTAGCCGGAATTTGGGAAGGGAAAAACATTACCGTAGACACCATCCGCAAAGACGCATGGGGTGAAGAGAATCAATGATTTTGTGTGATACCAATATCCTCATTGAATTCTATAAAAATAATACCGCCATCATTCAAGAACTCCGTCAAATTGGCATTCATCAATTAGCCATTAGCGTAATCACTAGAGCCGAACTCTACTATGGCGCAATTAATAAAAACGAACTTAATCGTATTCAGCAACACTTAGACATACTCCAAAATATCCCTATCGATCAGCCAATTTCAGAGAAATTTATTCAACTTATGGCGCAGTATTCCCTAAGCCATAAACTCACAATTCCTGATGCCCTGATTGCCGCCACTGCCATAACCCATAACATTAGCCTCTATACTTTAAACTTTAAAGATTTTCGCTTCATCCAAGGCTTAAACATTTATAATCCCTCCCATACCCCATGACGCAAAGCGAACCCGAACTAGAACAACAGCTAATTGATCGCCTCACGGGATTAGGCTACGAACCTGTCACCCTTCGCAATGCTGAAGACTTCAAAGCCAACCTCAAAACCCAACTAGAAAAGCATAACCACATCAAACTCAGCGACACCGAATTTAAAAGCATCCTCAACCACCTCGATAAAGGTAACGTCTTTGACCGCGCCAAACGCCTGCGCGATAAAATGGAACTCAGGCGCGACGATGGCACCACCTTTTACCTAGAATTCCTCAACACAGAACATTGGTGTCAAAACCAATATCAAGTCACCAACCAAGTCACCCAGCAAGGCAAATACAAAAACCGCTACGACGTAACCCTGCTGATTAATGGCTTGCCCCTCGTGCAAATTGAACTGAAACGCCGAGGGCTGGAACTAAAAGAGGCTTTCAACCAAATCAACCGCTACCAACGCCATTCCTACGGCGCAGACAATGGACTGTTTCAATATGTCCAAATTTTCGTCATCTCCAACGGTGTCAATACCCGCTACTACGCCAACAACCGCAAACAAGAATTTAAACAAACTTTCTACTGGGCAGACCAAGAAAACAATCTAATAACCCAACTAGAGGACTTTGCCGATCGCTTTTTGGAAAAATGCCACGTTTCCAAAATGATCTGCAAATACATTGTCCTGCACGAATCTGACAAAGTGCTGATGGTGTTGCGCCCCTATCAATACTACGCCGTAGAAGCCATCATTGAGCGAGTCAAGGATACCGATAAAAACGGCTATATCTGGCATACCACTGGATCAGGCAAAACCCTCACCAGTTTCAAGGCTGCCCAAATCCTCACGCAACTCCCCAAAGTGCATAAAGTGCTGTTTGTCGTCGATCGCGCTGACCTCGATTACCAAACCAGCAAAGAATTTAATTATTTTAGTCCTGACTGTGTAGACACCACCGACAACACCAGACAACTGGTAACACAAATGGCTGGAGATAGTAGCCTGATCGTGACGACGATTCAAAAACTCAACCGTGCGATAAAATCCCAACGCCATGAAACCGCAATGGAAGGCTTGAAAGATAAGCGCATTGTGTTTATCTTTGACGAATGCCACCGTTCCCAATTTGGCGAAACCCATAAAAATATCGTTAGGTTTTTTACCCAAGCCCAGATGTTCGGCTTTACCGGGACTCCCATCTTTGCCGATAACGCCGCTAGTAATCAACACGGTAAACGCACCACTAGAGACTTATTCCAAGAATGTCTGCATAAATATGTGATCACCAATGCGATCGCTGATGAAAACGTTCTGAAATTTTCCGTTGATTATTGGGGCAAACTCAAACGCAAAGATGGAACACTGATTACAGAACCAAAATTAGACCGCGAATTCTTTGAAAATCCCGACCGAATTTCACTGATTGTTGATTGGATTATTGCCAACCATAACCGTAAAACCCACGGCAGAAAATTCTCTGCTATGCTCTGCGTCAGTAACGTAGATACCCTAATCACTTATTACGAAATATTTAAAAATAAACAGAAACAGGGATTACATGACCTACGAGTGATAACTATTTTTACCCCCAGCGATAACGAAGAAGACGAAGACGCAAACGGCTTAATTGGAGAACCTGATTTCAATATCAGCACAGATACGAGCAGCCGCAGCCATAGCCGCGACAAATTGAATGAATTTATCGCGGACTATAACCAGATGTACCAAACCCAACATTCAGCTAAAGATAGTCAGGCATTCTATGCCTATTACAAAGATATTTCCAAACGAATGAAGGATAGGGATCGGGAAAACTTTCAGGACGTAGAACGTGCTGATATTCTGTTAGTCGTCAATATGTTTCTGACGGGTTTTGATGTTAAGAAACTCAATACGCTCTATGTCGATAAAAATCTGAAGTACCACGGGTTAATTCAAGCATACTCCCGTACTAATCGCATTTTGGGCGAACTTAAATCTCAGGGAAATATTGTTTGCTTTCGCAATCTTAAGGAGAATACCGATCAAGCCGTTGCTCTCTTTTCCGATCCCAACGCCAACGAACAAATTTTCATTGAACCCTACGAATACTACATTGAGGAATTTAATAAAGGTGTGCAAGAACTGAGAGCGATCGCCACTATCCCTAACGATGTCAATAAGCTGATTAGTGAAGACGACCAAGTTAAGTTTGTTAAAGCCTTTCGTAATCTTATCCGTTTACAGAATGTAAGTAAATCATTCACTGAATTTAGTTTTTCCGACTTGAATCTGGATGAACAAACCTTTGAAGATTATAAAAGCAAATATCTAGACATCTATGATAGAACGCGATCCAAACCCGATGATGAGAAAGAATCTTTAGTTGAGGAAGTCGATTTTGAACTGGAACTGATCCAGCGAGACGAAATCAATGTCGCCTATATTCTCAAGCTAGTGGCTAACCTCCAGCGCGATCGCCAAACAGATGTCACTTCAGAAGAATACCAGAGCCAAAAAGCCTCTATTCTGGAAATCATTGGCAAAGAAGCCCAATTACGAAGTAAACGGGATCTGCTGGAGAAATTTATCGAAGAGCGGCTACCCACCCTTGAACCCGAAGAAAAAGTCGAAACCGTCTTTCAAGATTTCTGGACTCAAGAACGTGTTGAAGCAATCCAGCAACTCTGTATAGAGGAAAATCTCAAGGTCGAAGTTGTTAATCAAATGATTGCCGACTATAAATTTTCAGGGAAAGAGCCATTAAGAGAAACTGTGCTGAGTGCTTGTAACGAAAAACCGAAATTATTAGAGCGTAAAAAAATCTTTGCGCGAGTCGTATCAAAATTACTCGACATCATCAACAAATTTGATGACGATCTTGGTGAGCTTGGAGAGGAAGAATAAAACAGTTCTCAAAGCAGGCGATCGCCAAATCAATATTGATACTTGGTATAATACCAATTCACCAAAATAAGGCAAGAGATATAAATCACAAAAGTCCTGCTGCATCTAAGGCATTTCCCAGACCTATGCCGAGCGATTTCAGCCCAGTATGTTAAGTATATGAAGGACTCTCGCGTGAAACGAATTGAAAAATGCTGCGAAGAGGTAAAACAGGCTGTTCAGCAGTTTCACACTGAAGGTATCTATCCTAGCGAGGCAGCTATTTCAAAGCTATTGGCTAAACCAGGATGTTTTCGTGACAAGGAGGTTCGTGTTGCTCTTAAAGCTGCAAGAAGAGATATTGGTTTGGACGCATAACTTTGCCGCCCTTCATTGGAAGCATAAGCTTGCCGTTGCGGCAAAGTTATGGGTAAAGTCACACTTAAGCAGGCCTCATTTAACTTTTTTTAGTGGGGGTGGAGGGACTTGAACCCTCACGACCGTTTAAGGTCAACGGATTTTCATTCTCTTGCAGCTTTCACTACTACCTTTTGGTTTTGAGAATTGGACTCTCCCTTTACCCTCGCCTTTACGTTAGGGTAGCTCCCGTCGAGTCTCTGCACCTTCCTAAAACTTTGAGTCTTTCAACTCAGCACTTGTTTTAGGCTTGGCTCAGGATTGCCTTGTCTGGAAACAGATTTAGGTTTCCCTGAGTTTGAGAGCTGACACTTGAAGAATTTCTTCATCAAGGCTCAGTTTTCTAAGTCCGTAGCGTCTGCCATTCCGCCACACCCCCAAGTTTACTTAGGAGCCACTTGTTTTTTTGGAGGGCAGCAAACACCTCCTCATCTATTCCACCATCAATGTGCGTTTTGTGCAACTAGATTTAAAAATTTTGTCTATTTTGAGCGATCGCAATGTTTTTTGGCAATTTCTCACTTAGACAAGCATCTTTACCTTGGTGTTACAAGTACACACATCAGACACTGGCTTTGCTATTGTAGCACTATCCGAAAATTTGTCTAGTAAAAGTGCAGAATTTTTGGAAAGTTACATAAAATAGGACTCTTCAGCCTATGATGAAAAACAGATGCACCAAATGGCCTTGTCTACAAAGAGAGAAAACCTATGATCGTAGCCCTGCTGTATCTGATTTTGGCTGGCGCTTATTTATTAGTCCTTCCTGTGGCTGTAATGTTTTACATGAAGCTGCGATGGTATGTGGCTACTTCTATTGAGCGTGCTTTTATGTACTTTTTGGTTTTCTTCTTCTTTCCCGGTTTGTTGGTTCTGTCGCCCTTTGTGAACCTGCGACCACAACCGCGCAAAATTGAAGCTTAACAAGATTGGTAGGTCATAACTCTCATGCGACGCATCGACGCTCTTGGAATTGGTTTAGGCATTTTTATTGCTGGTGGCTTGGCTTATGTGGGATTACAACTTGTGGGCTTAGATGCTCAACAAGCTGGGATATGGAGCCAAGCTGTGCTAGTGGTGATTGGCTTGGTTGGTTGGGTAAGCACTTATGTTTACCGCGCTGTGAATAAAAATATGACCTACCATCAGCAAAGGGAAGACTATGAACAAGCGTTTTTCCAAAAACGGTTGGAAGAACTTACGCCAGAAGAACTAGCCAAACTTCAAGCCGAGGTTGAACAAGAAAAGCAATCTCAGGTTTAAAGTGATCGTTTTATGAGTCAATAGTCAATAGTCATTGCTTTTGACTGTTGACCCTTGACTTTTGATTTTTGACTAATGACCGCCATTTCCGATCGCTTTGAAACCTTAAAACGGAATCAAGAGTGCGCTCTGATTCCGTTTATTACTGCTGGTGATCCAGATTTAGCAACCACCGCCTCGGCTTTGAAAATATTAGATAGTAGCGGTGCTGACTTGATTGAATTGGGTGTACCTTATTCTGATCCTCTGGCGGATGGGCCAGTGATTCAGGCGGCTGCTACCCGCGCTTTGCAACAGGGAACCAAGTTAGAAGGTGTTCTGGAAATGTTGCAAGATATTACCCCCAGCTTGCAAGCGCCAATTATTTTGTTTACTTATTACAACCCAATTCTGCACCGGGGTATTGAAAACTTTCTCCAGCAAATTGCAGCAGCTGGGGTAGCCGGATTGGTAGTACCTGATTTACCTCTAGAAGAAGCGGCTGGCTTGCTCAAACCTGCGGGTGAAATCGGCATTGATTTAACTTTATTAGTAGCCCCTACTAGTTCGGCTGATAGAATTGAAGCGATCGCCCGTGCTTCCCAAGGATTTATTTATTTAGTGAGTGTGACTGGTGTAACTGGGATGCGATCGCAAATGGAAACACGAGTATCTGATTTACTAGGGCAAATTCGTAATGTTACTAATAAACCCATTGGGGTTGGTTTTGGAATTTCTCATGTTGAACAAGCCCTTCAGGTCAGAGATTGGGGAGCAGATGCCGCAATTGTTGGTAGTGCTTTTGTCAAACGTTTAGCAGAAGGCACTCCTGAAGAGGGACTAGATGCGATCGCTCAATTTTGTCAAAGCCTGAAAGCTGCTCTACGCAGTTAATCGGCAGTAGGGAGAGTCAAGTAAGAACAAATGACCCTTAACTCTTAACACATAACTTTCTTGCCACCTTAGAAAAAGTAGATTAAGAATGTATAACAGTATAGTTTTTTTACCCTGGTTTAGTAGACAATTTGACCTTTATGGTCTTGAATATTAACAGCAGATTGCAGGCTGTAAAAAAACTAGCTGGTACTGTCGCTTATACTTTAAGTGTTTAGGTGAATTTTAGTAAGTAAAAGATTATGAGTGTGAGAGTGTGTCAGTCACAAAATAATTACGTCGCAGCTGAGGGACAAAAGCGATGAGTGAAAGCATGGCATTTATCGGTGGAGTCGCTGTGGCTGGGCTGGCGGCGCTTGTTTTGCTCAAGGGAACAAATAATCCCTTACAACCTAACTTTACTGTTACCCCCCAAATGCCCACTGTAGTTGCACCCCAACTACAGCCACCTGTGCAGTATCCATCTAACTACGGACAACCTTATCCGAATACTCAGCCACCTACCGCGTCTAACCCTGAGCTACGGGCAGAGTTTGAGCAGTTAAAAGCTGAATTAAATCGTTTAAGAACCGATAATGAACAGCTAAAAGGGGCAAATCAACGACTATTGGACAATCAAAACGCCCAACAGTTGTTATTAGCACAGCAAAATAGCCAAAAAGTTGCATCGGAAGTATTACAACCTCAAAACGCTTGGTGGACTTCACCAATTGTTTGGGCTGTGGGCGGTGCGACATTAACTGTTGGTGGCGGTATTGTAGTTGCTGGGGTATTGGCTTTATTTGGGCCGCGTAACCGTCCGACTCGCACAGTGCAGGTAATTCATCCCTATCAAGGTTCAACTCCGCCGTTGGTTCCTGTACGACGCGCTGAATTTCTTCCGCCTTCTCGTCAAGAAGCTAGAAGAGTCGAAGCGCCAGAATACGACGAAATGCACTAGTACAATAAGGCAAAAGTAAAAGGTCAAAAGGCAAAAGCAAGAATATTGATACCACAAGCCTTTTAGCAATTCCTGATGGTCACTGAGCGTACTTGTACTGAGCGCAGCCAAAGTGGTCGAAGTGTGGTCGGTTTATTTACGCCGAACTGTACTAGTCAGAATGCAGGAGTCATTTCACAAGGAATCACAATTTAATACTAATTTTGCCTACCAAGAGCAAGGTTTGAAACTTAATATTTCAGATACTCAAAGACGATTTTGTGAGAAATTCGTTCTAGCGGCTGACTTCTGAGTTCTGAATTCTTATTTGGAAAATTTTTGCCTTGTTAGATAAAGCATTTAGATAAAGCATGAGGTGAAGTTTCTACCTTGATGCTTAATTTTTTATTATTGAGCATTGAGCGGAGTCGAAATGCGTATTCTAAAAATTATGTCCACCTAACTTAGCAGATAATGGGAGATTTTTTGCTTGCAAGTCCCTAATGAGAATCAGCTAAAGACAAGAGAAGGGAGAAAAAAGAGACATAATTACTTCTATTCTGCCGATATACTGCACCAGTAATACTGTTTCTTGATGAAGATGCAACTTATCGAAGCTCAGATCCCCGACTTCTTGGAAAAGTCGGGGATCTTTTGGTTCAGGAATGATTTAGAAATGCTAGATGTGTCTACAGAATAGCTTCTAGTTCTTCTGCTCCAGCCTAAACTATGAGTAAATATTGACTTATATTTTTGATTTTAGCTCCAGAAAATGCGATATTTTTGTCCCAATTCATACCGGACTTTCCCTTGCATTCCAAGATTCAAGAAAGCATGATGTTAATAGGAAGAGACAAAACAAAGTTTCTTCGTCAAAACAACTTGAATCTTGAGGTTTATTATCATGGCTGAAATTAAAATTAATCAACTGAAATCTGAAAAAGCTGCTGATGAAATCGTTGACTTAAAGTCTAAATCTGCAAAAGATTCTCCAGAGTTTACAGCTTTCACAACTGTACGTGGTGGTGTTGCTTTTGCAGTTGCTAAATGGTCTTCTTTCTTAGCGTAAGATAGGAAAAATTTCCAAAATAGTTCTGAAATACACAATCTTGGTTGCTGATTTCAGAACTATTTTAAAAGCAACTTTTCACAGTGACATAGTTCATTTTCTAAACGAATGTCACTGTGATTTATCTCATGTTTAGCTACTTGTCAAATTGTGCCTTAATTTTTGTAGTGGTGCAATAACTACATAATAATAAACATCAGGAGAGATATTATGCTAACTCTTAATAGTTCACCTATTGCTTGGTTAAATCGACAATATTTTGATTTAGGCCCTCTCAATGGCGGTAAACCTCATCATTATGGAATTGAATTTAGTTATAACAGTTTAATTAATAACACCACACTTCCCTATACTGTTCAAGTTAATGTCTCACCTTTCTTTCGAGAATCTCTGGTAAAAGAAACTGGGATGTATCAATATCATGTTAATCATCCACTAGAGTTAGCAAAAGAATTACGCACTGAGCGTTGGGAAAAGCTTTGTGAGTATTTATCTAATTATCAAGAACTACCCAATATCACCAAATTACGGGTGATGAATTTGTTGCGAAGCTTGTGCTTTCATCGAGTCGTAAAAGAGTATATCCCAGAAATATCTAATGATGAAATCGCCAGTAATGTAGAACTTGCTACTCTTGCATGGTGTAGGGCGCTTTCTAGCTTGATTACTCACTTTGACGATCGCACCTTTGATTATATTCAAGAAATTGCCGCGATCGCTACCCATGCACCATCGGGAAGTAAAGTAAAAATCAACGCTGGCTTACAAATGGTAGTTGAGTATTCCAAAATATTTGGAGATTTAGCTGCGGCTGAGTTTTGGCGTGAAGAAGTTACCAAGGACATTGAAATATTAAGACCTTCACTAAACGAGTTTGAATATAACTTGTTGATGAGTATGTACTATCGTTCTGTTTCTTTTGTGCCATTTTTACGCAGAGATAAACAGAAAGTAGTTGAAGAAATGGATTTATGCGAGTCTTACGCCAGAAGTTTAAAACCTGAAAATGAATTGCAACAAATTGTTGCACGGGAAAATCTCAGCTTGTGTATGGAAAGCCGTTCTAAAGAGTCGATATGGTTAAAGGATCTCGATTTAGCAGAAGAACGAGTACGTCTGATAGTCCAGCTAGAGCCTCTTGAACCGAGATATCATTTAGAATTGGCGGAAGTGTTAACCAAACGTGGCAAACTCGAAGAAGCCGCTAAATCCTATCGTTCAGCTACAAGATTAGGCCCTCCAGGAACTCCAGTGGCTTGGTTTATGGCTGGTCAATGTCATGAAAAAATGGGTGAATTAGAATTAGCTAGTGATTGTTATCTGGCTTCTCTACAAATCGAACCAGAAGCTATTTCAGTTGTTCAACACCTAGCTAATATAGCGCCTAGTTTGGGAAATCCTGGCCTGGTGAATTGGAGTAATTTGCGTTTAGCAGAACTGGAAGAACAAAAGCAACAATTACAACCTAAAGCCGCACCTAACTTCCAAAGTGAATCCTTGTCTGCATTAAAGCGATCGGCTGATAAGGTATTAGTTTAAGATAACAACTAAGCTATGGCAGTTCTCAATGATTGGTAATTCTATTTGTCAGGGTAAACTGCCATACTGCACCTTTACAAATTTATCAATCAAAGAGGACTCCTATAGCAATTTACAAACATCTCTACCTTGTCCACCTTGTCTCCCTTGTCTCCCTTTCCTCCCTTGTCTCTTTCATTCACATATCAAATAAAACTTTTATATATCCCTATTTAAAATGACAGACTCTATCTTAATTACCAGTCAAGATATTTTACATCAACTAAAACTATCTTGTAAGCTGCCAGAAATTATTGAACAAATTACGGCTGACCATGTTGTAAAAGCTGTGGCTTTAGAAAATGGAATTAAGGTAGAAACAGAGGAATTGCAACAAGCAGCAGATAAAATTCGATTAGCTAACAACCTTGATAGTGCGGCTGAAACATGGCAATGGCTAGAAAAAAATTATCTGTCTCTTGATGATTTTGAAAAAATTACTTATAGTAGTCTCATTTTTGGTAAGTTAGCATCACACCTGTTTGAAAATAAAGTTGAAGAATACTTTTTTGCACACCAACTCGACTATGCTGGTGTGATTATGTACGAAGTAATTTTAGAAGATGAAGATTTAGCATTAGAACTTTATTACGCTATTAAAGAAGGTGAAATTAGCTTTTATGAAGTGGCTCACCAATATATCGAAAATATCGAATTACGTCGTGCTTGTGGATATCGTGGGTTAGTTCGTCGCCGAGATTTATTACCAGAAATATCTGCGGCTATTTTTACAGTTCAGCCTCCCCAACTTCTCAAACCAATTTTTACATCAAGAGGAATTCACTTGATTTTGGTAGAGGAAATTATTCAGCCAGAGTTAAATGCTCAATTGCGCCAACAAATTGTGGCATATTTATTTGCGGAATGGCTGAAGCAGCAAACGCAGCAAGTTACATATCAGCTTCAGCTTGATTCTGTAGGTGGTTAGGAGATAAGGGAGAGTGGAGACTTTTTTATAAATAACTGATCAATTGTATCTTCATCTAGAAAGGTTTTAGGATAAACTAAAGAGTTTTTATTTGTACTTTATTAGTATAGGCGTGCTGTAACGCATGTACACATTAGTAAAAATTATACTTGAGTATCATATTAATATCAGTTTGTAAATAATAGAGATACAAAAATAATTTTTATATCTAAATATCGAAGCTGTTTAACTGCGGAATTATCTGCTGAAAAAGTGTCGGCGTTCAATCGTGAAATCTGGCAAAGCTAAGTCTAGCAAGCTAATACAGCTATAAATATGTTGATGCTGAGGTTAATTCAAGCGGTTAATTTAATCAATTTTTGGGACATAAATGTTTTAGTTGATGTCCCAAAAAATTTTGTTTGCAGAAGCGATCGCCTGAACACCCGCACCAGAGATATCACATAGACTTCATCGTTGAATAAATATTCCATCGAGAAAAATATTTAATTGTTTTTACGGAAATTAATTTTTTGTATATGTATTTATAGCCCGGTGCAATTTAATCTGCACTGCTGATTGTCATTTACCTGCTGTCTAATTTGCATTGGGTAAATAACAACAGACATACCAATTTGTAGTGCATTTTTACCGTTATGTCGTACAACCAAGCACAATATGACATTGACAGGGCGCAAGCTCCTACAGGTAAGTATTTAACAAAGTTTCAACGCAAACTACTGCAAGAAAATTTACAAAAAGATTTATCTGATTCCTATCATCAGCGCATTGAAATTATGTTGTTGACAGATGAAGGAAAGTCACAAACGGAAATTTGTCAAATTTTGGGATGTTGTGCAGCTACAGCACGACATTGGATGCACATTGCGCGAATCGGTATGGCGCATCAATGGCAAGATTTCCCTATTGGTCGCCCAAAAGCAGTGAACGAGCAGTATTTAGAGCGATTGAGAGAACTTGTGAGTAATAGTCCCCGCGACTATGGCTATTCTTTTCGGCGCTGGACAGTGAACTGGCTGCAAAAACATCTCGCCAAAGAATTAGGGATGGAAATTAGCGATCGCCATATTAAGCGACTCCTCAAACAAATGGGGTTATCTACATTACCAAAATCCCAAAATGCTGAAGCAACCCAACCTCAGCAAACTCATGGTGCCAAAATTTTGATTAAAGATTTGCGATCGGCAAGATTAACCGATGATAGCGACTTTTCGCCGATGAAGTTCACAAAATTAGGAAGAAATGTAGATATCTATGGTGCATAATCTATCCGTTCAGTTGATCACTCCCGAACAACTCAACGAGACTTTGGGCTGTTCCCTATCGGTAGAAGAATTTCAGTACTGTCTTCAACAAGCTAAATCCCTAAATCCAAAAGTTGGTAAATTCTGGCAAGGCGCAAATGTAGAACCTGGTATCTATATTGTGGTGACAGGCAAAGTCAGGCTACTAGATGATGTTGATGAATTAATTGCCACATTAGAAACAGGAACTTCTTTCGGGGAATTTACCTTATTTCCAGAAGCTAACCTCACACCATATTCCGCCAGAGCTTCTGTTAACTTGCAACTATGTTTTATTCCTGGTGATGTGTTGCAGTCATTAATGGCGAAATACCCCCAAATGCGGGATCATCTCTGGACTAAAGCCTTATCCCGTTCGCCACAACCAAACAGCGCGGATACTTCTTCTCTTCAGACATCTGAGGTGCATCCACATCATCAAATAGATATTGTTGCGCCGCCTGTCGAACCTCCAGACAGCAAAAAGATTAGTAAAGCTTACTTTCCCAACCCTAGTCAACGAGTCGGACATTTATGGCAGAGGGTAACTCGACGCTATCCGTTTTTTGCTCAACAAAGTGCTTCTGATTGTGGTGCTGCTTGCTTAGTGATGGTGTCGCGTTATTGGGGTAAACGTTTTAGTGTGAATCGTTTACGAGATATCGCTAATGTTGACCGCAACGGTGCATCGTTGCGAGGATTAGTCATGGCGGCGGAAAGCCTCGGTTTTAACACTAGACCGGTGAAAGCTAGTTTTAATCAGTTAGCCAAGCAAAAATTACCTGCGATCGCTCATTGGGAAGGCAAACATTATATAGTTGTTTACGAAATTACTCCCAACGATGTGATTATTGGCGACCCCGCCATCGGTCAAAAAACCCTCAGCCACAGCGAATTTAAAGCTAACTGGACTGGTTATGCTTTGCTGTTGCAACCAACAGCCGCTTTTAAAGATGCCAAAGAAGCCTCTACACCTTTTTGGCAATTTTTTGGATTAATGAAACCTCACTCGCTGGTGATAGTTGAGGTGTTGATTGCTTCTGTATTTATCCAAATCTTTGGGCTGATTACCCCGTTATTTACCCAGTTAATTTTAGACCGTGTGGTTGTCCAGCGATCGGAACTGACATTAACAGCAGTGGGTTTAGGGTTGCTGATGTTTAATTTGTTTCGTGTCGCCATGATGGGGTTGCGTCAATATCTCTTAGACCACACAGCCAACAAAATTGACTTAGTACTAATTGTTGGTTTTATTCGCCATACATTGCGACTACCTTTGAGTTTTTTCGAGTCGCGTTATGTGGGCGATATTGTCTCCCGCATTCAAGAAAACCGCAAAATTCAAAGATTTCTTTCTGGTGAAGCATTATCTATACTCTTAGATTTATTCACCGTCTTTATTTATGTCGGCTTGATGTTTTGGTATAGCTGGCGTATGGCTTTGCTAGTATTAATTATTGTGCCGCCATTCGCCTTATTAGCATTAATCGCTACACCATTTTTGCAGAGAATTTCACGAGAAATATTTAATGCTGTCGCCAAAGAAAGCAGTTATTTAATTGAAGCTTTAACTGGTGTGCGAACAGTCAAAGCCACAGCAGTGGAACAAAATGTGCGTTGGCATTGGGAAGAGTTATTAAACCAAGAAGTAAAAACCAACTTTGCCAGTCAAGTTATTAGTAATCGACTGCAAATTATTAGTAATACAATTCAAGCCTTGGTAACTACTGCTTTGCTCTGGTTCGGAGCGCACTTGGTAATTCAAAATCAATTAACGATTGGGCAGTTGGTAGCATTTAATTTGCTTTTAGTCAATATTATTACCCCATTTCAAAGATTAACGGTTTTGTGGAATCAATTGCAAGAAGTCGTGATTGCTGTAGAACGGATTAATGATGTTTTAGATGCGGAGCCAGAAGAAGATTTACAACATCAATTAAGGCAAAATATTCCTCAACTCCAAGGTAGTATCCGGTTTGAAAATGTGACCTTTCGCTATCATCCAGATAGTGATGTGAATATTTTAGAAAATCTCTCATTTGAAATCAAACCAGGGCAGATGGTAGCTTTAGTAGGGCGGAGTGGTTCAGGTAAAACTACTATTTCTAAGTTAGTTTTAGGGTTATATCCGCCTACTGATGGCAAAGTCTTAATTGATGGACAAGATATTACTAGCATTTCCTTACGTTCTCTACGTTCTTGTGTGGGAGTAGTTGACCAAGATACCTTTTTATTTGGTGGCACAATTCGAGAGAATATTAGTTTAGGATATCCAGGAGCAACCTTAGCAGAATTAATCGAAGCTGCTAAATTAGCTGGTGCGGATGAGTTTATTAAAAAGCTACCCTTGGGATATGAAACCCAAATAGGTGAAGGTGGCGGCTTGTTATCTGGTGGACAGCGACAACGAATTGCGATCGCTAGAGCTTTGTTAGGTAATCCACAGCTATTGATTTTAGACGAAGCTACCTCCCATCTAGATACTGAATCGGAAAGAATTATTCAACAGAATTTAAATAAAATCCTCAAAGGCAGAACAACATTAGTTATCGCCCACCGCCTTTCTACAGTGCGGAATGCAGATTTAATTTTAGTCCTAGATCGAGGGCTATTAATTGAAAGTGGCACTCATGCAGAACTAATGGCTAAACGAGGACATTATTTCTATTTAAATCAACAGCAAATGCAAATTAATGCTTAGTTTTTATACCAATTTAAATGAAGACGCATAAAAACTAATTACCCCCCTTATTCCCACGCCAGATGCTTCAAGTCGGCAGAGCCGCCCAACATACTGGCTCCCCTTGTAAAAGGGGAAAACTAATAAATCTAGTTCCCTCCCCTTTACAAGGGGAGGGTTAGGGAGGGGTAAAATACTTTGCAGCTTCATATAAAATATTCGTCATTGGTAATCATAATTTACGCAAGATTATGAAAAAACTAACCGCAAAGGACGCAAAGGACACGAAGTTATAAGAGTTTGAGAGAGTTATTACATAAGTCTGAATAATTTGTGACTTGTTTAATTATCTCTTCATTTATAACCCCTACTCTCCCAGGAAAAAACTATGACAAATACATTGAATGGTAAAGTATCACACTCAAAAGATATATCTGAACCAGAACTTATCGATGAAACTGTATTACCAAAAACTGATGATTGGTCTGATGTTACCAGAGAAACTCTTGATAACTTACCCCAAGTTTGGACGCGAGGAATATTATATTTTTTAGTTGTGTTTGTCTCGATAATTTTGCCTTGGACAGTGTTGGCTAAAATTGATGAAACTGGGACAGCGAGAGGTAGAGTAGAAACTCAAGATAAAACGGTTAAACTCGATGCGGCTGTTACGGGGACGGTTGCTGAAATTCGTGTTCAAGAAGGAGATACAGTCAAAGCGGGGCAAACTTTATTAATATTAGATTCGGAATTAGTCAAATCAGAATTACAACAAGCTCAAGATAAATTAGAAGGACAGTTAAATCGACTGACGCAGTTAAATTCCGCTAAAAATCAACTTTTGGTTTCTTTAGCTACCCAAGAGCAACAAAATCAATCACAACAATTAGAAAAACAAGCACAAATTGAGCAATTTCGCCAAAATCTTCAACTATCTACTAATACTTTTAATTTACAAAAAGCAGCAGGTATAGCGCAATTAAATCAAGCGAAGCAAACTATTATCCAAAACGAAAAAGCGAAAAAGTTAGCGGAAGTTAGCTTGGCGATCGCCCAACGTGAACTAGAGCGTTATCAAAAAGCCTTTAAAGACGGAATTGCGGCGGAAGTTAACGTTGTCGAAAAAGAAGATGCTCTTCAAGAACGAATAAAACTGTATGAACAAACAAAGGCAGATATTCAACAGGCAAAATTACGTTTAACTGAACAACAAAGTAGTTATGAACGGAATATTCGTCAAGCAAATGCCGAAATTGAACAAGCCCAGTTACGCCTCAAAGAACAAGAAAGTAGTTATCAAACTTTAACTCGTTCTGGTAAACTAGCCATTTTAAGAATTGCCGAACAGGAAAAAAATATCGAAACCGAAATTACATCTTTACAATCAGATATCGCTCAAACTAAAAGCCAAATTGCAGCTTGGCAATTTCAATTGCAACAAAGAGAAATCAAAGCTACTAGTAACGGAATTTTATTTCAACTACCAATCCAAAAACCTGGAGCCGTTGTCCAATCTGGCACAATGTTAGCAGAGATAGCACCTGCAAATTCACCTTTTATCATTCGCGCCACAATGGCCACAACAGAAAGTGGTTCTTTGCACACAGGATTACCAGTGAAGCTAAAATTTGATGCTTATCCATTTCAAGATTATGGCGTAATCTCAGGTGAGCTAATTAAGATTTCTCCTACTACTACAGAAATAGACACACCCAATGGTAAAGTTGCAGCGTATAACTTAGATATTGCCCTCAAACAAACTTGTTTACCTGCTGCAAATAAATGTATACCCTTGCGTCCTGGTGATACAGCCACAGCCGAAGTCGTTATCCGCCAACGCCGAATCATCGATTTTCTACTTGATCCATTTAAGCAGTTGCAACAAGGAGGAGTGAAGCTTTGAGAAGGCAGGAGTGGAAAGGCAGGAGGCTGATTAAGCTATTCAACACCTAATTTGTAGTGTAAATCGCAGGGGCGCAGATGTGAATTTACCTTTGACGTGTAAAAAAACTAAGGTATGTAACTAAAAGTAAAGTTGCCCCAAACCCTATTCCCTCCTGCCTTCTGCCTTCTTCCAACTACATATCACCCTTGTTTAACAAACAAAGCGCGATAAACTGGTTCACCTTTATTTTGAGTAGCAATTTCTCGTTCTGTGGGGACTGGTAGGGGATTTTCGGCTAACCATTCATCTGTACCGATTTTTGTAAAGGCTGAGTTTTCCGCAAAGCGATCGCACATTTCCACAGCAATAAACTTCATATCTGATTGCAGAAATACAACTCCACCCACTGCTAAATATGCCGCTAATTCTGTTACTAGTTCTGGTTGGACTACACGCCGTTTAGCATGACGAGTTTTAAACCAAGGATCAGGAAACTGAATTGTCACCCTTTGTAAAATTCCTGGTGCTAAACCAGATAACAGAGGTTCTAAGGAGTTGTTCGCATTGCAGTACAAATAATGCAGGTTGCTTAAACCCAACTCAGAACGCAACTGATTCGCTTCCACTACCAATGGTTCCCGAATCTCTAAACCAAGAAAATTCCAGTTAGGTTCTACCTGCGCCATTTGCAACACAAATCTACCTCTAGCACAGCCAATATCTAAATGTAGTGGTTGGTTTGGTTGTGCATAAACCTTTTCCCACTCTAAGGGATTAACTGGTGTACGATATTTGCGGGCTAATGGGTTAACGTGTTGGCGGACTCTCACAGGTGCCAAAGCTGGTACTCCTCGTTAGGATATGCAGATAGAAAATTAAGTATACAATTATATAATAAATTTAATTAAGTAGTTAAATAATTAAGACACTATACAATTTTAAAATTATTAAATAGAGCCTAATTATCAAGATAAATTTTGACAAACATCAAAATAATCAGGCGAAATTTCCAGAGATTTGTACACATTATTGATATTGAAATTTAAATTTCAACTTTTTGGAAGCTCAAAAATATATTTATGCTCAATTATTGGTGGATAAATAGATCCCCGACTTCTTAAAGAATTAAGGTTTCTGAATTTTGCTGTATTTACAAATGTTAAGAAATCATTTTCCTGCCGAGTAGACAAAGCAAAGGTTATACTTTGTGGAAAAGGCTTTTTTTAACCTGTATTTTTAAATTTGCCCGCAAATCAATGGCTCTCAATTTTCGCTTTGCTGTAGTCAGCGACTTACACATTGCACTTCCCCATACAATCTGGGATCATCCCAGTCGGTTTCATTTGGTGGAAGTTAGTATCCCAGCTTTTGAAAGTGTCATCGAACATTTAACACAACTTGATTTAGATTTTCTGTTGCTTCCAGGCGATTTAACCCAGCATGGTGAACCAGAAAATCATCTTTGGTTACAACAACGCTTATCTAAGTTGCCATTTCCGGTTTATGTGGTTCCGGGTAATCATGATGTACCTGTAATCATGGCAGATGAGCAATCCATTAGTTTTGCTGATTTTCCCAATTATTACCGCAAGTTTGGCTATGACAATCCTGAGCAAATTTACTACACTCATCAAGTGTTACCGGGAGTGCGGTTAATTGGGTTAAATTCCAATTTTTTTGATGCAGAAGGTAAGCAGCTAGGACGTTTAGATCAGCAACAACTAACTTGGCTAGAAAATGTTTTAGCAACAGCAACAGAAGAGTTAGTGCTGGTGATGGTGCATCACAATGTAGTTGAACATATACCCCAGCAGACGCGCCATCCGATGGGGAACCGCTATATGCTGCAAAATGCGCCGCAACTGTTAAAACTGCTGCGTCAATATCACGTCAAGTTAGTATTTACAGGGCATCTGCATGTTCAGGATATTGCTTGTTCAGATGGAGTTTACGATATTACTACCGGCTCTTTAGTGAGTTATCCTCATCCTTACCGAGTTTTTGAGTTTCGCCAAGATAACTACGGCAGGGAATGGTTGCAAGTATTATCGCATCGGGTGGAATCTGTACCGGATTTTCCCAATTTGCAGCATTTATCAAAACAATGGATGGGCGATCGCTCTTTTCCTTTTTTGATGAAATTTCTCACTCATCCACCGTTAAACTTACCATCAGAGCAGGCGCAAGTCATAGCTCCCAGTTTACGTGACTTTTGGTCAAAAATTGCCGATGGGGATGCTGTATTTGACTACCCCCAATTTCCGCAAAATGTCCGTCACTATATTCAAACTTACAGTGCGATCGCTCGTTGTGGTACTCCCCACTTTATTGATAACAACAGTACTTTGTTGTTGGAGAAGTAGAAGAGTTAGGGGACAAGGGGGACAAGGGGACAAGGGGACAAGGGGGACAAGGGGGACAAGGGAGACAAGGGGGACAAGGGAAGGGAGCAATTTTTCTACCTTGTCTACCCCCTCTACCTTGTCTACTCCTACTCAGACTACAGCACTCAGCACTTCGACTCCGCTCAGTGTACAACACTCAGCACTCAGCACTTAACACTCAGACTGACGACAAATGCCGAATACAGAAGTGTAACCATGTAGGAAAGTATTACCGCCTACAGGGCCAATTTCGCCACCGCAGAAAAAGCCGCCGATGGGGATATTTTGGAAGTAGCGCCTAAATAGTGAGGAGTCAAAATTAGGTTTACCATAAAGTCCTTCGCCTCGACCGACGCAAGCAAACATTAATGCGGCAATTGCTGAGGATGAAGGCTGTTCTTGGTTTTGATATTTTTCCAAGAGAAATTCTAAGTCTTCGGCGGAAGCTTCGGCATCACGTAAATGAAATTGTAACCGTTGACCAGGCCGGACGCGATCGCCAATTGCGATCGCGCCTCCAGTGGGATCTACTCCTAAAATACTGCGAATTAAAAAGTCTCCTTGCTGCAAAGACATTTTAAATTCATCCATCGCCACGCCAACAAATAAAGAATGTTGGGCTAAAGTGCGTTCTTGATCACTCAGGCTATTAATTAAATCACGCAACACCACCAAAGGCACTTTTTCATCTAGTTCTAAAATAATGTTGCGTTCGGCTTTGGTAACTTGCATTGGGTTCCCAATGGGGCGACAGCCTTGAGCCACAATGGTTTCTAACACAATATTACCAGTTAAAGCCAAGCCGACAGTGCCTTCACGGTAGAGGCGATCGTTACAAAACAGCGCCTGTCTCCCACCCATACCGCCACCACTAGCTTGTCCCCCCACAATCACCGAACCGGGATAAGCAAAGTCTAATCCTTGCAATAATTCATTAATACCGGAAGAAAAAGAACTAGACAACAGGATAAACTGTGGTTTGGCGGATGGTTCCACACCAATTAAATTCACCCAAGCATCTGGAGAACTGTCCAAATCGGGCAATTCATCCGCCAAAATATGAAAAACGCGGAGATTCACCCCCGGTAAATGTGCCAATGTTAAACTTAAAGCTGCTTCTGCTTCTATCTCTTGAGTTTCCCCATCTGATGTAGTTCCAATTACCCCACCACCGCTACAACCAATCATGACGGGTACAGACAGTTTTTCTGCCAACAAAGGTAAAAGCCGAGAATATTCACTAGCAAAAGCAGATGAAATAAATACCAGCCCTAAATCCGCCGGTGCTGTTAACGAAGACGTAGTTTTCTGCACCGCATCTGTAATAGCGGCTTCTAGAGAAGGACGGGTTGATAGGGCATTAGCCCACTGCATTTGATCTGCCATGAAATTTCATCTCTTCCTTTTTCATCGTGCTTTTAGCCCCAGGTTTTGACAAGGTAAAGCGTCTCACAGACTGCCTCACCGCCCTGCTTACCTCCTGTTAGCAGCCTTTAAAGACAGATATTCATCAATAACCATTACATACAATGAATCATGCAATAAATATAGTTTATAGATGCACCTTCGCAGTACTGACTCTATAAAATCTTAAAAGATATAGCATTCCTAAATGAATTACAAACAAATCTACTCCCCACTCCCTACTCCCAGCCTCAATCAGTAATTTAGAAATAAAAATACAGCCTGAATATCCCAATATACCGTGGTTATCTATCATCAGGCGGCCATAGATACTAAGTGGCTCAACTAATTAGGTAGAATGATGAATGATAGTACAGAAAATAGAAATTTTTGAACTTTTCTATACTAGTATTAACAACACACAGCAAAACGAAAGCTATGAGCGAAACCAAAGCCAAAGTTGATCTTGAAGAACAAATTCAAGCAGAAGTAGAACAAGCTCGTGCTGTCTGCGACATCTCAGGTAGCAATTCTGCTGAATGTGCAGCCGCTTGGGATGCAGTTGAAGAACTGCAAGCTGAAGCCTCTCACCAGCGCCAAAATAAGCCCAAAAATTCTCTAGAACAGTACTGCGACAACAACCCAGATGCAGTTGAGTGTCGAGTTTACGATGAATAGACATTGAGTGGGTAAATTTTTATTCATCCAATCAAGCAAGCAACCAAAATCTATTTACTGTGACTTTGTGCTTGATCCTTTTTAGGGTATGTTTTTTAACTCATCCCAAATCACAAGTTGTCAGTTAGTACAAGTTACAAAAGTAAAGGATACACAAGTTGCTTGTTTTTTTACCTCCACACAAGCACATTTCACCCCGATGAAGGATGAAGTGAGTAACCAGACATCAATATTATTGAGCTATAAGAATACGGTTTGATTCCTGAATCTAGTTGTGTAAGCAGGGAGTAGGGAATGGGGAGTAGGGAGTAGGAAGTAGGAAAGAAGCCTGCTCTGGGTGTGCTGATTTTTTCCCAAATCAAATTATGAATCCTCTATTTAAATATTTTTCCGTAACTACTGCCTGATGAGAGTCTTATAGTCATTTCCAATATTTGCAGAAGTATCCGTTATTATTAAATATCTGTTCTTCATGCAAACTTTTTATTGAGCGTCTGGCAAAGATAATGGAAGATGTGTGGTTTCGCCCTTATGTCTGGGCTGATTATCGACTGGCAGTATTATTTACACTGATTATCCCCTTAATTCTGCTGATTTGGGCATTTGTTCAAAGGGCAGAAGGAATACAACGCCTGTTAATGATTTACTGGCGAGTGGCAAGTTTGTTTGCAATTACAATTTATTTAATGATTGCTGAGTATCCAGTCAGCTTTGTTTCTGGGTTGATAGCGCGTATTCTGATTCCGATTTCTCTGTGGTTTTGGGTGGATCTCAATGATGAAATTGAGTATCAACAGAGTGGCTTATTAAAGCTAGTTTTTACTTCTTGGCGCTGGGCTGTAACAGTTTATAGTTTACTGGGTGCGATCGCCTTTGTTCCTTTTATCGGTTGTGCCTTTTCCGAAACAGCCATTAAAAGTCCCTATTGTCGAGTCTGGTTTGAAGCCCCTTTAATCTTTAAAGACTACTTCCATCACAACAGCAAACCTGCATTCCTCGGTTTTCTGGGTATTACCTGTTTAGTGATTTATGTACTTTACTTAAGCTACTTTGTTCTGATTAAGCTGGGCAAACAAGGACGTTCAGCAACACCTCAGTAATTAACTCCAAGACAAAGTTCCAATTTGATGAATAATTCCATTGGCAAGCGCCTAGAACAATACACCAGCAAACGCCCCCAAGAAGTTTTATTGATTACGGTGGAAATAGGCGATGAACAAGACAAAATTGCAGTCTTCAAAGGTTTTTCTAGTTCTTTAATGCGTCCCACCGCTTTTGATCCTGATGTCCCCGTACTCTTAGACGAGGCCACAATTCTCAGTATCGATCGCATCGCCAGCCCGTATAATCCTGAAGCACCCCGTTACATCGAAAAAGGCATCTCTTGGGAAGCAATGCAAGCTTTGTTGGTGGAAGTGGGGGTGTGAAAGATTTGGGGGAGTAGCACCTCGATTTCTCCTGACGGAGACGCTGCGCGAACGCTTGGCGACAGGGGGGCAGAAGAATTTTAGATTTTGGATTGCCAATTTTAGATTGAAAGATTTTCATAATCTAAAATCCAAAATTGATGCACTCAGCACTATGAACTAATGACCAATGACTAAAGCTGGATACACTTTACCTGTGTTTGCTTGTGCGGCGGCGATGGCGGCGTTACATTGGTTACGCCAAAATCAGTCTTGGCAAACTGTGGCGGTTGACTTAATTACACCAGCGCAAATCGCGGAAATCCCGATAGAACAAGTGGCGGGGTTATCGGAAAATTTGGCTTTGGGAATTACTCGTAGTGACCCTGGTGATAATCTTGACTTGACACGGGATACACCAATTTGGGCAATGGTGGCTTGGGGTGGCGAAACAGCACAAGCAGTCACAATTAAAGGTGGGGAAGGAATTGGCAAAATTCTGGATGCAGATGATCAACCTGCGATTTATCGTTATGCCCAAAATTTATTGCAAGCAAACTTGCAACGGATGTTAGCACCTGGGGAGAAAATCACAGTCACGATTATTTTACCCGAAGGGCGATCTCTCGCTGTCCGCACTTCTAATGCTGCCTTTGGTGTCGTTGAAGGACTATCGCTATTAGGAACAACCGGCATTTCCCAACCGTTAAGTTCACCAGACCAATTAACCGCGTTTCGGGTAGAGTTACAACAAAAAGCCAGTCGCTTTGAGAGTTTGGTATTTTGCATTGGCGAGAACGGTTTAGATTTGGCGCAAAAAATCGGGATTAATCCCGAACAATTGGTAAAAACGGCTAACTGGTTGGGGCCGATGTTAGTCGAGGCGGATGCTTTAGGCGTTAAAGAAATCTTATTGTTTGGTTATCACGGCAAGTTGCTGAAATTGGCGGGAGGAATTTTTCACACCCATCATCATTTGGCAGATGGACGGCGGGAAATTTTAGCAGCCCACTGTGCTTTGGCGGGAATGCAGTCATCAGATATACAAGCAGTATTTCATAGTCCCACGGCGGAAGCAGCCCTGAAATATCTGCGAGAATTGGATACTGTCAGTGGTAGTGATTGGGTAAATCAAGTTTATGGTGCGATCGCTCAAACCATAGATACTCGTTCTCAAGAATACATGCAAGCCCATAATAACCGAAGTACGACAGTACCAAAATGTGGCTCAATTCTCTTTGATCGCGATCGCAAAATTATCGTAAAGAGTAAAACTGCTTGTTTCTTAATCGCAAAATTATGTTAACTTAATATGAATAATCATTAATAATCTAAATAAATAGCTTTTTCAGTAACCACTCTAGGGTAATTTATTCCTTCTAATACCATGTCAGATTGAATGACCGAGCAAACGCTTTATAACCCGCGTTTGTAGGGGGTTCCTTTACCATTTACCAGCCTCAGAAGGCAGAGATAGTAAAGTGCTGAGTGCCAGAAAGCAGAGTCTAAACCAAGTACTGTCTAGCTTTCAGCAATCAGCGCAATTCTCATCTAAGTAACTCCGGCGATAAGTGGTATTTTTGTCAAACCACAGTGCAACCATCTACTACTTCATTCACACTTCCCCATCATGAATACAGCGGTGACTCTACTAACCGAACAAGCACCTCAACCAGTAGAAGAATTGAGGCAGCTTGAGCGTCAAATGATTATTATTTTAGACTTTGGCTCTCAGTATTCTGAACTGATAGCCCGACGCATTCGTGAAACTCAGGTATATTCTGAAGTTCTGTCTTATCGCACCACAGCCGAACAATTGCGGCAACTTAACCCCAAAGGCATTATTCTTTCTGGCGGGCCGAGTTCAGTTTACAGCGAAAAAGCTCCCCACTGTGACCCAGAAATTTGGCATTTAGGCATTCCAATTCTGGGTGTATGTTATGGGATGCAGTTAATGGTAAACCAACTCGGCGGGGAAGTGGCGAAAGCCGATCGCGGTGAGTATGGCAAAGCCTCATTATATATAGATGATCCCACCGACTTATTAACCAACGTCGAAGACGGCACAACCATGTGGATGAGTCACGGCGACTCCGTGGTGAAAATGCCAACTGGGTTTGAAATCTTGGCACATACAGAAAATACTCCCTGTGCGGCTGTTGCTGACCACGAAAAGAAACTTTATGGTGTGCAGTTCCACCCCGAAGTTGTACATTCCATTGGTGGTTTAGCCTTAATTCGCAACTTTGTTTATCATATCTGCGAATGCGAACCAACTTGGACAACTGCCGCTTTTGTGGAAGAAGCAATCAGAGAAATTCGCGCTAAAGTTGGTGATAAACGGGTACTTTTAGCATTATCTGGCGGTGTTGATTCTTCTACTCTAGCTTTTTTATTGCATAAAGCGATCGGTGATCAATTGACTTGTGTGTTTATCGACCAAGGCTTTATGCGGAAATATGAGCCAGAAAGGTTAGTGAAATTGTTCCAAGAGCAGTTTCATATCCCTGTAGAATATGTCAATGCCCGCGATCGCTTCTTAGATACCATTGCAGGTGTAACAGATCCCGAAGAAAAACGCCGTCGCATCGGTCATGAATTTATTAGTACCTTTGAAGAAGCATCAAAGCGCCTCGGCCCCTTTGATTACTTAGCTCAAGGTACACTGTATCCAGATGTCATCGAATCTGCCGATACCAACGTTGACCCCCAAACAGGCGAACGGGTAGCAGTCAAAATTAAAAGCCATCACAACGTCGGCGGTTTACCCAAAGATTTGCGATTTAAATTAGTCGAACCTCTGCGGAAACTTTTTAAAGATGAAGTCCGCAAAGTTGGTCGTTCTATTGGTTTACCAGAAGAAATCGTCCAGCGCCAACCCTTCCCCGGCCCTGGTTTAGCAATTCGCATCATCGGTGAAGTCACCGCCGAAAGGTTGAATATTCTCCGCGATGCTGATTTAATTGTGCGCCAAGAAATCAATCAACGTGGATTGTACAACGAAGTTTGGCAAGCCTTTGCTGTCTTGCTACCCATTCGCAGCGTTGGCGTAATGGGAGATCAAAGAACTTACGCCTTTCCCATAGTTTTGCGAATCGTCACCAGTGAAGATGGTATGACCGCAGATTGGGCGCGTCTCCCCTATGATGTGTTGGAAGTAATTTCTAACCGGATTGTGAACGAAGTCAAAGGTGTGAATCGTGTAGTTTACGACATCACATCCAAGCCACCCGGAACCATCGAATGGGAGTAATTAAACGCCGTGTGCAACTTTCTCTCAAACCTAACCCCAAACCCCTTCCCTACAAGGGAAGGGGAGCAAGATTCAAAGCCTCTCTCCGCTTGCCTAACGGCAGGCTAACGCCAACGGGGAGAGGTTTGGAGAGGGGTTTCAAGAATAAGTTGCACATCGCGTTAATTAAGTGAATATTTAAATGAAAGATTGAGGTGGGTATTTCCCACCTTTTTTTTCAACAATTATTGCTGATAAGACAATGAGAAAGATTTGGGGGATTCTCCCCCACGCCCCCGATTGGGGGACGGTTGCGTCCCCCAAACCCCCTCCAGAATCACTTTTTCGTTTTTTATTGAGTCATACCATTTCACGAAATTACTGATAGAAATCGCTTCCTCTGCAACTCTGCTTCTGGTCGCCGAGCGTTCGCGCAGCGTCTCCGTCAGGAGAAGTCGAGGCGCTACTTGCATATCCGTATCATTTTTAAAGTGAAATGGTATCATTCGTCATTATTTGTTGCTTTTGTTGTAATTTAGGGTTCTTATCTAAACTGTATTGGCTGATATGCCAGGAGGTAGAGAAAAGAAGAATTTCTAGATTTAATTCTTTTGCGGTGCATCTTATTGAGTTTCAATGCTGTATCTGGAAAAAGTTATGCGCCAGAAGTAGAAATAAATGGGGGAAACTTAGGGTTAAAGCTGATAGTCGTCAAAAATTAGTAGTAAAAATTGAGCCATCTCAAACATTTGTAACAGGGTAAGTAGCTAAAATGTCAAAATTAGCTTTACTAATTGGTGTAAGTGAATACACACAAGGGTTAAATCCCTTACCTGCTGCGACAAAAGATGTGGAAGCTGTACAGAGGGTTCTCCTACATCCTGAAATGGGGAATTTTGATAGTGTGCAACCACTGATTAACCCTGAACCATTAGCAATGCAGGAAGCAATTGAGAACCTTTTCGCTAACCGTAAACGAGATGATTTAGTGTTACTCTTTTTTTCCGGTCATGGGATTAAAGACTCTAGTGGAAAACTTTACTTTGCTACTCGTCTCACCCGCAAAACATCTCAAGGAGAATTAGTTAAAGCTACGGCTGTTCCTGCAACTTTTGTGCATGACATCATGAGCAACAGTCGCTCACGACATCAAGTCATTATTCTTGACTGCTGCTTTAGCGGAGCCTTTGCAGAGAACTTGTTAGCTAAGGATGATGGTTCAATCAATGTGAACAATCAGTTAGGAGGTGAAGGGCGAGTTGTACTGACTTCCTCAACTTCTACTCAATACTCTTTTGAGCAAAAAGGGACAGAACTATCAATCTATACCCAGTATTTAGTAGAAGGAATTGAAACCGGGGCGGCGGATTCCAACAGCGATGGAGCGATCGCAGTAGATGAATTACACAACTATGCTAAACAAAGAGTACAAGAAACTGTCCCGGCAATGAAGCCAGAAATTTATGCAGTTAAAGAGGGCTTCAAAATTTTGCTTGTTAAAGCTGGGATTCGTGATCCACAACGAAGATATCAAAAAGAAGTTGAAAGAGTTTTGACTGATGGCAATATCTTTCCACCAGATCGCCGCTATCTTGATGAATTATCGAGTCAACTAGGAATCTCTCAAGTTGAAGCTAATTATATTGAAATTGCAGTCTTAGAAGCCTATAAAAACTATCAAAATAACTTGGAACAATATAAGCAGATTTTTTTACATAACATCCAACGTGAATCTACTTTAAGTGAAATAACTCGTCATAAGCTCAATCAATTCATAGAGCGTTGGGAGCTTAAATACGAGGATGTCTTACTAATAGAAAATCAAATTACGCAACAATTAAAAGTTGCACAAATAGCTGAAAAACCTTCTAATCCTGTTCCTCCCTTTGCCAAAGCATCAAATTTAAAGTCACAACCGAGAAGTTCTAATTCCTGGGTTGGTGTGGTAATAGTTTTCATTGCTCTCAGCTTTCCCTTAACACTTGGGTGGGGAGTATTTCGTTTTATCACATCAATTTTCCCAGAAATTTCTATCCTACAAGAACCGGAAATTACACAAGCTGAGTATGAAGCAGTAAAATATGGAATGACCTACGAAGAAGTTGCAAAAATCATTGGTTCACCGGGAACAGAATCTGGTGGAAGTCAATCGGGTTCTGGCACAATAATCACCCGTTATAAGTGGAAAAAAGGCTTTCCCAAACCTGATGTGACTCTGACATTTAAGAATAACAGATTAATAGATAAAGGGATGTGGTGGTAAAGTTCACTTTAAGTTCGATGAACACATTCAGTATATTGGATGGGGTAACAAAACTCAATATTATCCAGACTGTGTTGGGTTACGCGATCGCTATGAAGTGGTATAACTATGACCCTAAATATATTTATAGACTATAAACTCATCAACGATTTGCAGTGGCATATAGTTGAAATGTCACCTGAAGAATATTTTGATACTAGTTTGTTAGAAGAAGGTGAACAATTAATATGGAACAGTATTCCAGAATATAATCATGCTATTGAATATTTAAACATTGACCCATCTTTAGTATCTGATACAAGAATTAGAGTTCAAGACAGTGAGTCTTTAAAAACCTTAACAATAACAACAACATTTTGGAATAATGGAAATAATTTTATTATTGAGCGTATTGATAATGCTCTAGATAAAGCTAAGTATGTGATGATAATACAGACTAAATTACAAGAAGATCCGACAACATGGGAAATTATGAGATTTAAGAAGAAAAGTGATGTACTTGAGCTTGAATTTCACACTTTCATCAGAGAAAATGAAGACGGATCTCAGACAGAGAAAAAGATTTTTCCCAAGGAAATTTGATATGGTAATTAGCTTTTATGTAGCAAGCACAAAAAGCTTTTTATCTTGGAGGATATTGGAGTGCGATCGCCATCCTTTTTACTCTAATATTCTTTATAGCAATTCAAAAAATTCTTACCATAAATTTAGGTTGGGTGGAAAAATAAAAATCAACATTATCCAGCCTTTGTTGGGTTACGCTATCGCTCCGCCCAACCTACGAAATGATATTACTTATTCACAAAATAATGTTGTTGAAAGTAATCGATGACTTCTCTAGGAGTATAATTATAATCATATTCTCTAACCCAATCCTGAAATTTATTAGCTTCTACCTGCAAAACTTCAAAATAATGAACTCTTAGCGCCACTCTAAACGGCATTTCATGGTGATAAAAGTCATCATCATGTATGTTTAAATTTTTTTTATAGTAGCTGTTGATAAATTCTACAGCTAAATCATCTGTATAGAAGAAGTATTTCTTGAGACACCAGACAACTATTTGAAATAATCGTACAGTGTCTGCATCAGTCTGAAATGAGAAATTCATTATTTTTCATTCCAATTAAATATAATTATTTTGGCGAAATTTTTAATTATTTCCTAACCAATCAAAAATCAATAGAATCCGAAAAATCGATAATACAGCGCCTATTTTTTAAAGCTACAAGTAACCATTCTTCATCATCCAATTCATTGTAATGTATGTAACCATCACAAAACGGCTGAACATGATTAGGTTCCAGCAGCAGTAATTCCCAAAATGCTTTGGCAATAGATTGATATACTTCCGTTAATGAAGTATCTGGAATAAACCGTAACCCAACACTTAAATCATAGTCTTCACAAACAAATGGATATGCTACCCAGTCATGATTGACAGAAGATTGCTGACAAGCCATGAATGTTTGCTCTAGTAGTGCGTATTTATAGTCCGCAAATGGCAAACTTAAAGGTGTAAAGCCAAATATTGCCGGAATTCTACCACGCACCCATACAGCATCAGCGATTTTGCCGCATTTGTGACGACAACGGTTGATAATTTTTGGTAATTGATTGTCTATGTAGTCTGTTAGCGGAAATGTGGGAGTTTCTTCTGGTCTACGATAAGGTCTAATGTTTATTCCATCGTATAATTCGCCTAAAACCGGGACAAACACAAATCTGTTATATTCAGCAGCTCGTCCCAGAACTCGCCATAAATATCCATGTTTGATAGTAAGAGAAACCATTGATTACATTAGGTTTATTAACTCGCTGTGATTAAGCGAACATGATATGAGATGGATAGGAAAGACAGGCGCTTAGGCTAGAGAAATGTACCTCACTGGAGTGAAAACCTCTATATATAGGCGTAGTTAGATATTTTAGGACAATGTGAAAGCTTAAATGCTAGGCATAGTAATACTTTTGCCTTCTGCCTTCTACTATATAAAAAAGTTTACAAAAAAAACTAAAGCATCTGTGTTTTTTCGTATTTTTTTGGGAATGCTAATGTGGAAGCGATTTTCAGCCTTAGAGATTGCTTTTTGACACAGTATCAAACTTTTATAGGATTTTTATGTCTAGACGTTTGCCTAAAGGCCGTAGCGCCAGTTCAGTGGCTTTAGAACCAGAAGTTGCGATCGCGCTGATCGGACTATTCTCCGCCGCATCTGATGGTGAAGGTATTTCTAACGCAGAAGAATATGCCTTGAGCGAAATGCTGGGCGAAATTGCCCAATTTGAAGATTATGAGGAAGAAGACTTTGACGAATTAGGCGAAACCTTAACCAGCCTCCTAGAAGAAGAAGATCCAGAAGAATTAATTGTCAAAGCAATTGAATCATTACCCAACAGAGGTTATCGGGAAGCTGCATACATCACCGCCATTTTGGTAGTAGGTATTGATCAAGAAGTACCTGATGAAGAACAAAATTATATTTCGGAGTTACAAGAAGCGTTGAATATTTCCAACGAACGCGCTCAAGAACTCATAGATGAAATATTTGGCTCAGACGAAGACGAAGAAGACGACGAAGAATGTGACGATGACGAAGAATAAATTTTAAGTTTTAATCTTAGCCGCGATGGGTTAGGCGATCGCTAACCCACCGCAAACAAAATTAAACTCCCATCATCCGCAACCTTCAGGGTGCTTTCTACCATTTTTTCACAGTCAGATTATTTCTGAGCGATCGCTCCTCAGAATTTACCAGTTGTTTGGAGATGTTGTTTAAAGAAGTTTGCAGTTAAAGCAGTATGATTCTTAGAGGAAACTTTTGATTAATAAATTTATGTCTAAAACAAAACTATTCTCTGGACTTACTCTCAGTTTAATAATAGCTTTATTCTCCAGTTATCCAACTGTTGCTCAAGAAATATACATTGACAATAACTGTAAACAAAATCAGCAATTAAATGAATTTGACAGGTTTACTGTTTTCTATAAATCCGAATTTCAAACCAAAGGGCAAACATATTGGTTTTACTCAGGTAGATATCAAGATGGAAGTCCTATTGTTTGTATTTCAAAACCAGGATTTAAACAAGCAAAACCTTTAAACATAAAACAAATACAGTCTGGTTACATTGATAAAATCAGCAAAGACCCACGCAATAAAACAGCTTTTCTCGTTACTGTCCGCGAGGGTAATGGTTCCTATGTCCCAATATTCCAATACCGACTCAATTTGTCAACACCTTCTAAACCTGCACTAACTAAACTACGAAGTTGGACATCAGGAGAGTAGTTACTTTATTCCGGTGGGCAAGTATGCGATCGCAAGTTTACTATGTATTTTTGAGTATGGGGATAAAACTACCACTAATCAGTGTGTCTATCTCGTCGTATGCTAATTCAAGTTATTTTTTAATTAAAAATTTTAGTCTTATTTTCCATAATGTAGCATTGATATAAATTTGTATATCAATGCTACATTACTGCACTATTGATATGTGCCGTACAAGCATATAGGTAATAGAAGCTGGAGACTAGAAGAACATACCTCACTAGGATGAAAGTCGCTGTCTCTGTGATTGTCTGAAATTTTTTATTACAACAATCCCCGATAACGAATAAAAATCAAAATCACCGCCCAGGAACCCAAAGCAACTTTAACTGCAACTAAGAGATTGAGTAGGGGAATAAAACCGCCACTAATCAGTGCGCCCATCTCTCCATGCGGTAATTCCACTCCAGACAAATTAATCACTGCCAAAACCACAAAAACTAATACCGAAATTTTCTCCCATGTAGCAGCTTGCCAGCGTTGGTAAATTGCTTGCATCCATTCTGGGGATGAAGTAATTGCCACTAAACCAATTGCTGTTCCACCCGCCACCCCGGCAGCAAAACCACCACCAGGGCTGAGATGTCCCCGAATCCCTAGTTCGATACTGACTAAAGCAGCGATAGTCGCACCTAACCTTGCCAATACAATTGATGGTTGATCGGTAAAACGATAGACTGTGTTGGATGGTTTCTCATTCGCCAGTAAAAAATTAGCCCCCATGATGGCGATTGTAAATACCACCACTTCAAAAATAGTGTCATACAGGCGATTGCGAAAAATAATCCCCGACACGGCATTTGGTATGCCAGTATCTTGAACAACCGCTTCCAAGATTGAGATATCTGGTAAATCTAAGGAAGGATTAGCAATAAACAGAAATTTGCCAAATAGGGCGATTCCGGCAATAATGTAGAGCCATTTCATCATGAATGCTCTCCCAAAACAGGTGTTTTTAAATCTGGTGTGTTGGTTGGTGATGTACTGACATAGCTCAAACTGGTAATTGGTGATTTCAGTTGAGTGTGTATGATGTCATAAATGCGGCGGATTCTGGTGATGGTGTGATATGGTTGCGTTTCTTCATCTTGAGGATCATGTTTTGCCTGTGGTAGACAAATCGCATGGACTTCTTTGTGATTTAACGCCTGATTTAAGGTTTCTATATCTGTGTATGGCACTAGTTCCAGACGCAGATAATAACGTTTGCTAAAAATTGCGCGGAAACTCTCAATCAGTGGCTTAAAGTCTGCATTTTCATCTTCTTGAAGTAATCCCAGACGCAGAACTAGTGATGAACGGACTGCGATCGCATATAAGGTAATCGCCAACATTGTACCCACCAGCGCCTCGGTTAAAGCTACATCTGCCGCCCCCAACACTGTATAGATAAATGCGGCCATTGCTCCCAATATCCCCCTTATGACTAAAGCATGGTAGGGATTGGATTGAAAGATCACCATAGACGCAGCCAAGGGCAGCAGAGGAATGATCACATAGATATAGTTATCAGTCATGGCTTTCCTCACTACTGGAACAGTAAGCCAAAACATATCCCAGCATAGTATTCCACATTGCTAGGGAAATGAACGCCAGGAGCAGTAGGGGCCACTCACTGGGTATCTTCAGTAACAATCCGACAATGATACTCATCGAGCCGAGGGTATCTGCTACTGTCAGACCATGCAGTTTGAATAATACCGAGCGATCGCCCAACAAGGGAAAAGTCCCCCAAAACCAAAAGAAAACGCCTAAACCAATACAGAAATAACTCAGTGCGTTGATGATCATAATTCACTCTTGCAAAACATCACTCATCCGTTTGATGACTTGGGCTAACAGCATCAAGGCCGCATTTCCCACACTCAGGATAATTACCCCCACCACACCAATCATCCAATCATCACGCAAGACAGATACAACTAAAATCATGATGGCTGCTTTGGTGGAAATACTGGCAAATGCCAACATTTTTTGCCAAATATCATCATCCTGCCAAGCTTCATACATCGGGATGAGTAGTGCCGCCATCATGGCAAACAGTAGCAGATTCAAAATCATGTCTGTTTCCTCCGTCTAACCCAGTGGACTTCATACCAGCCTGCTTCGTGATATTTCAAAACAATTGTTTTGGGTGTAAAGGTAATCAAAAAGATATCGAGGAATATCAATCCGGGAGTGCGGCGTGGTTTGACTTGTTCGAGTGTTACTTCTTCGTAGTTATGGGGACGGAAGATAATTTCCAAGGCTTCGATATATGCTTGGGGAATGGCGACGATGATTTCCCATAGCACACGTAGCCAATCTTTTAAAGTGCCTGAGACTTTAGGCAAACCGGGCAGTAACAGGGCGATGCTGATGCCAATAATGATATTTGCCACACTGAAGTTAGCAGTCAGCAAAAACCAAATAGCCAATCGCAATATCAGATTTAGATAGGCAACCATGCAAATCCCTTCCAGAACAGCAGCATTAACACTAAACTCATCACACCAATCAGGTGATCAAATTGCTCCAGTACACGCGGTAGCTTAATTACTAAATGTTTAAAAATTAGCAGGTAAGCTAACCAACCAATCCCAATGGTTAAGAGGGGTTTGATGATGTTATCAACGGTGTAAGCCTCGTAATAGGCAATGTTGGCAATAAACAGCCCACCAATTAATAAACTCATCGCTGCCCAAAAACTGGCTTTTGTCTTGCCTTCTCCCCCAAAGGGCAGAAAAATGAATTTGGCAAAGGAGATTGCTGTTCCGAGGGCGGCTATATTCATAGCGATCGCTTGCCAAGGTAAGAGATTTTTTGTGGTCAATACCTTCGCCCCAAACCCAGACAACAAGGGAAAGCCAGAAATTGAGAAACTAGCGATTACTAAAGCAATCCACACCGCCGTATTGATTGGTCGATTTTGCAATTCCTTGAAGTTACGACTGGGTAAGCTACCTGTAATCAAAAACAGTGCCGATTTCACCAGTCCGTGAGTCAGGGCGTAAAACCCACCGACAATTGGCGCTGCCAGAATAAAACCCAACTGGGAAACTGTGTGAAACGCCAGCATTCGCTTAGTATCTTTTTCAAAGACGGCATAGGACACGCCCAAAAGTGCAGTACCAACCCCAAATATTCTTACTATCGGGTCAACTTCTGCCACCATCAGCGCACATCGCACCAAGGGATAGACGGCTGCTTTCACCACAACTCCCGACATCAATGCCGAGACTGGCGTTTCTGATTCCGAGTGAGTCAATGGCAACCACAAGCCTGATACAAAAATTCCACCCTTTGTCAAGAGTCCCAAAAAAATCAGAGCCAGTGCTTCTGGTGGTGCGACTCGTAAACCTGTAAAACTAAAGGAATGATCCGCCTGATAGACTAACACCGCACCGATGAGATAAAACAGCATTGCCACGTTACTGACAAACAAATAGCGCAAGCCTACCCAAATCGAACGATCAGTGCGGGGATAAGCAATCAACAGAAACGCTGCAATGCCACTTACCTCTAGGGCTACGTATAAACTAATCAAATCTGAACCAACAAAGGCAGCATTGACACTACCATGCAAAATGATTGTCTGGGCGTAAAAAAAAGCTGTCTTGTCGCTTTGCCAACAATAAAGAATGACGGCGGCCGTTACCAAAGCATTGGTCAAAATAAAGTAGCCGCTTAATTGGTCTACTGTTAAAGTTACGCCAAAATTATCGAGTAACTTGAGAGTTATGGGCGGTGTGATAAATAGCTGTAACGCATATACCGCCGAAGCCATAGCCATAGCCAAGGCGAGATAGCGGTCTAGTTTGGGTAGCAAATAAATCACGAACCCAATAAAAAATGGTAAGCCAATCCAGGCGATCGTTATGGTATTCATGGGGTGTTGTTATTCTCGATTTCATTACTTTCCAACGTTGGGTTATCCCGTGCTAGTTTCATGACACCAACCAGCATTAAGGCTTGAATCGAAAAGCCAATGACGATCGCAGTTAAAATTACAGCTTGCGGCACCGGATCAGCATAAGCCCTTTGTTTAACATCGGAAAGAATCGGCGTAAACAAACCATCCCGTGAAGCAATCAGCACGTAATAAGCAATCACCCCCGTACTCATCACATCCATCGAGATGATTTTCATTACCAAATTCTTTTTGAAAATTATGCCGAAAAATCCGCAAAAAATGGTTGCGAGTATACATGCTTCTAACACGATAATTGCCTGTGGTGTGAGAGTTGAATGTAATTTGTTTTCTAAAAATTCACTATTTATGATGTGTATTTAATTGGTTTTTGTTCTCAACAGAAAATCAATTGCATATACAACAATTGAAGTATGCAAAATTCTGCATACTCCTCAATTCTCCCTAAACAGGAGATGGTTGAGAACATAATTTTCCTTAAACCCTGCTCAACCGTGAATTTAAAATCTAATTCACTTTCAATAAGCATTTTCGCTTATTTTGGCATTTCTTTGTCAGAACTTACCATCTTAATTTATCAGGGATAAGTATTGATATTTATCTATATATCAATGCCAGATCATTGCACTAATAATATATTAAGAGAAACGCTATTTATGAGGAATGATACAAAAAAGAGGGGTGTCAGGGTTTTGAAAACCTACACCCTTACAGGAAAGCCAAAATTCAAAAGTCAGAAAATTTTTGACTTTTAACTTTTGACTTGATTTTACCCCTTGATTTATAACTCTGATGATTAAGTCGCAGAGGGTTTATTACGTTGCTCCTGATAAAACGCCACCACTTTTCGGACGTAAGCAGCAGTAAAACCACTATTGCAACCAGTATAGTTACCAGTCATCCACCAACAGGCGACACCATTAACCGCCGCAGTTTCGTTATTTTTAGTAGCGCGTAATTGTTTGTCTAACTCCCGGCGGGTGATGCAAGAAATAATTTGACGAGCAGTTGCTTGATTATTTTCAAACTGTGTGGGTGTAATTTCTTTTTTCAGGCAAAATTTCGACCAAGCTTTGACTGTACCAGGTTGCACTTGCCAGTCGCTATACAGTCCATCGTTGACTTTACCTGTTTTGGGTGCAGCTTTTCGCAACGCTTCTACCATCGCTGCGACTTGAGTTTCCGACACTGACTGTTGTGCGGGGACAGGTAATGCAGATACCCCAAGGCTAACACTGGCAACTAATGTACTAATTAACAATCGCATCAACTTTTTCCTCATCACTCCAGATTTCAGTTTAGTACCATAAAGAATCGGTACTATAGGAATCCGGTTTGATTTCTGAATTTATTTGTGTAGGTAGGGAATAGGGAATGGGGAGTCGGGAGTAGGAAAGAAGCCTGATCTGAGTGTACTGATTTTTTTCCCAAATCAAATATGAGTCCTATATATGGATTTTCTACTGCAACAATAGGAAACGCAAAGTGTTTGAAACTCGCTCACGAGTGTTTGATACTCATCCACGAGTGTTTAATACTCACGCGAGAGTATTTGAGACTCATCCACGAGTGTTTGGGACTGGCGCGAGAGTTTTTGAGACTCGCTCACGAGTGTTTGAGACTGGCGCGAGAGTATTTGATACTCGTCCACGAGTGTTTGGGACTGGTGTGAGAGTATTTGATACTCGTCCACGAGTGTTTGAGACTGGCGCGAGAGTATTTGATACTCGTCCATGAGTGTTTGAGACTGACGCGAGAGTATTTGATACTCATTCACGAGTGTTTGAGACTGGCACGAGAGTGTTTGATACTCGTCCACGAGTATTTGGGACTGGCACGAGAGTGTTTGATACTCGTCCACGAGTATTTGGGACTGACGCGAGAGTATTTGATACTCGTCCACGAGTGTTTGAGACTGGCGCGAGAGTATTTGAGACTCGCTCACGAGTGTTTGAGACTGACGCGAGAGTATTTGATACTCATTCACGAGTGTTTGAGACTGGCACGAGAGTGTTTGATACTCGTCCACGAGTATTTGGGACTGACGCGAGAGTATTTGATACTCGTCCACGAGTGTTTGAGACTGGCGTGAGAGTGTTTGATACTCGCCTATGAAATAGAAAAATAAATGTAGGTTAAGTGGAGCCATAGCGAAACCCAACAATATCGAGTTCTTGAAATGTTGGGTTCCATTTCATTCCACCCAACCTACACCTTTTGTAATTGCGAATTGCGAATTTCAAATTGCAAATTGATTCTCAACTCAACCCCAACTGTTGCTTTAAGGCTTCTGGTACATTCCTTGCTGTATCCAACCCTTGCACATTCTTCCAGTTTGTATTTTTATCCCACCTTATATCCCCAAAAATCTTATCGCTGAGGTTTGCGTCACTGGGGTATGCGCCTCTGAGGTCTGCGCCTCTGAGGTTTGCGCCTCTGAGGTCTGAACCTCTGAGGTCTGCATGACTGAGGTCTGCGCTGATGAGGTTTACGCCACTGAGGTCTGCGCCTCTGAGGTCTGCATGACTGAGGTCTGCGCGACTGAGGTATGCGCCTCTGAGGTCTGAACCTCTGAGGTCTGCGCGACTGAGGTCTGCACCACTGAGGTCTGCATAACTGAGGTCTGCGCCTCTGAGGTCTGCGCGACTGAGGTCTGCATGACTGAAGTCTGCGCCTCTGAGGTCTGAACCTCTGAGGTCTGCACTTCTGAGGTCTGTATGACTGAAGTCTGCGCCTCTGAGGTCTGCGCCTCTGAGGTCTGCTCCTCTGAGGTCTGAACCTCTGAGGTCTGAACCTCTGAGAAATTGTCCTACTAGATTCGTAAAATTGCCAAGCTGAATAGCTTCACTGTAGTTGATAATGCGAAGTAACTGGGTTGTCCTAGTATCTTCTTGTGGTTCACCAGATGGATAGAAAATGATTTGTTGCTTCAACTCATCCCGCCCTTGAGCATAGCGGTGTAACTCCAAGAGCAAAATCATCACATTCAACCCAGCATAAATATCTACCTGACGCTGACCTTGCTTAATTCCTTGCTCTTGTAGTAACCGCATCTTTTTCTGGGGGAAGTTTTCTGGTGGTGCGTCAATAAACTCCCCTCCAAACCAACGCACATAAAAATTTTCCAACCGCTTAAACAACTCCACTGGGCGAAATTCATCACTGGGAATTAACAAACCCATGAGATATTCGACAATTTCTCGTGTGAGTCCGCCATAACCGAGTAAATCATAAATTTCCCAGTCCATTGTCTGCTCATCAACATTAAAAGTTCTGCCGCGTCTACCGGGTTCTGTCCATTCTTCCAAACTTTGTTTGATACGTTCCGCACAAAGAAATTCTCGAATACTTTTATGAAAAAACTCCACACCACCATGATCATTAGATTTGAGATAAAAAGCACCCAACGCAGTTTTTAATGCTTCTTCTCCTAGTTCTTTCTCGGCTTTAGCAATGAGTTCTTTAGCTTCATCATCTTGCTGCAAACGTACTTTTACCATCTGCATCGAAGCACTTTCTCCCCCGGACTGCACCACACACACTGCGGCTTCGGCTAAAATTCGGCGTAATGCGTCTTTGTTTTGTCCAGTCAGGACATCATTTAAATTACCGTGACGATTATCAGTACGTTGTTTAGTTAGTACCCAATTTAAGGCTTGTTCGTAAACTAATATTTTTGCTTCTGTCTCTGTGGCTTGCTCAAATTTATTAATATCTAAGGTGTTATCTCGGTGCATTGCTGTCAGCATATACAGCAACAGTGGCTCTTTGGCTAACTCCTTAATTTGCTGGGGACAGGATTTTTTATTTTGTGAAACCTGCTGAGACGCTGTTGTTTTATCTAACGGAATTTGCAGGAAATCCATAAAGTTTAGCGTTTCATTAGTAGGAAATATCCTGTACCATTTCTCAAACCATTGTTGTTGTAATTCCACCTCCATTTCGGCAATTTCCACCCGTTCCAAGTTCGGCGGTAGGCGGTCAATGCCATGCAAAGCCATCTGTCTACCTGTAATGATGACTCGATGACCTGCTTTATTATCTTGATAGTCATTTTGAAATGTACCGACTTGCCGCAGAAATCTTTCTACACTTTGGTTATTGCCGCGCTCAATTCGCAATTCATCAAAGCCATCTAAAATAAACAAAAATCTAGTGTTTCTATCTGTTAGCCAACCATCCTCACCTTGCGCGAAATCTGCTTTAATTCGGGAGCGCAAAGTTTCTTCTAAACTTGGTTGAAATTCATCAATATCACGCAGCCGAATTAAAATTGGTGTCCATAGAGGGTGTAAATTCTGCCGCACCCAATCAGCAAACATCCGACAAAAAACACTTTTACCTCTCCCCGGCCCGCCTTGAATAAACATCACTTGGCGTTGTGTATTCGGGCTGGTAGCAAGGATAAGAGTTTTAGCCCAGGTTTCTAAATCAAAAGGTTCTGTTTTAGTATCTAATTTGCCATTTTTATCTACATTTCTGGCTTTTAATGGTACATAAATATCTTTAAAAGAAAAGTCTTCGTTAAAAACCTTTTCTTCTGGTTTAGTGGCAATCTGACTCTTTAAATATTCATCAATACTTTGAAATTTCTGCTGTGTTTTTTGCCATTCACCAAAAGAAACTTCAATCACATTTTTGGTAACATCACCTGATTCTATCCAAGCTTTGACTAAATATCGCTGGGTATTCCAAACGACTCGTTCTGTCAAATTTTCAGCCTCAGATATATTTGCAGATGCTAACCTTGCCAATAATACTTGATTAAAAGCTTGGGCTAACTGTGATTGATGAAAACAGTTGATTGTTTTAGTGGCAGCTTCATAATCTAATTCAATATCGTTGAGTTTTTGTAGTTGTTGGCGGACTGCTGCATCACTCTGAAAATGAGCATCCCAATTTACATTGATATCGGAAGATAAAATTTCTTTAACGCTTTCTAAATAAGCAATTTGACTAACTATAAATACACAATCTTCTAGCGTTGGTTGTTCCTGGCTATTTTGGCGATACAATTTCAGCAAAGCAATGCCCATCGGTACAAACGGTAAACCCGCCCCTATCACCTGCGCCAACGGTGAACACAACACATCTAATAAAGAAGATGAATGTTGCAGTAGAGGTTTTAAAACTTCTAAACTTGCACCATTTTCTTGAAGAGTTTTTGCCGCATCTAAAAATGTTTTGCTAGTGTCAATTGTGGTATTAAGACTTTCCTCAACAGAGAAAGATTGCCGCAACCGTTCCCAGATTTGTGACCAGCGCCTTGTCATTGGCAGAGACCCGCAAAATTACCGATATTTTAGAGGGTAGCTTAGAGGAAGTGTGAGAAACATGAAATATTTGTTTTAATCTCCTTGAGCCTCACTTTAAAAAGCTACAGTGTACACACAAGTCTTATACCATTTTGGATTTTAGATTTTAGATTTTGGATTGGATAAGGGTTGATCGGTAAGCTTTTGAGCCATCAATCTGTCGCAATCATTTTTTAATTTGGTCTTACTCAAGTTGCCTAGTAGCATTTCGATCCCCCCTAATACCATTTCACTTTAAAAATGATACGGATATGCAAGTAGCGCCTCGACTTCGCTCGGCGACCAGAAGCAGAGTTGCAGAGGAAGCGATTTCTATCAGTAATTTCGTGAAATGGTATAACCCCCCTTAAAAAGGGGGGAATTTTCCTCAAGTCCCCCTTTTTAAGGGGGATTTAGGGGGATCTAAAAGTCTTCAATAAACACGAAAAATCTTTTAGAAATCCTTGGCAAATTACTACTCATAGAACTCTGTGTCTCTTGGTGTTGAAGAACTTCAGAATTTCAAATTCCAAGCAGCAATAGCCAAAGCACACCAACCAGCGATAAAGGCGACACCGCCCAATGGTGTGATTGCGCCTAAATATTTCACACCAGTTACGCTCAAAGCGTATAAACTGCCAGAGAAAATCGCAATACCGATAATAAATAGCCATCCACTAGCAACTAAAGTAGTTGGAGGTGATTCGAGGCGACTAATGAGGAGAGCAACTACTAAAAGTGCTAGGGCATGGTACATTTGGTAGCGAGCGCCAGTTTCAAAAATAGACAGCGATCGCTCACTAATATGATCTCGTAAAGCATGGGAAGCAAAAGCCCCAGCCGCAACGGCTAACCCAGCTAAAACGGCAGCTATACTCAAAAAAATCTGCGTCATCAGAATTACTTGGCAACAGATTTAAACATCAAAATGATATGATACAGAACCTTCTTCGTTGACTTTAAAATTCGCATTGAATTCTTTAGCTTTTCCGTCTAAAAATTCCCGCGCCACAGATGCAGGTAACTGTGACTGCATTGCAAAACCCAAAACAGTAACTCTGCCATGATTTTGCTGTAACATTTGATAGAAAATTGATTGTAGGCGATCGCTTGCTTGTTGTTGAAGTGCTTTTTGTTCAGTCTTACTCCGGCGGTATAAAGATAAACTCAACCAACCACCCAACACCATTGTTGGCACACCAAATATAAAACCTTGTCTTGCTGTCGTATCCAGCATAAAAAGAGCTTCTTTATTCACAAAATCATGTCCTGAATCTGCATCATTCCCTGACGGCAAAGGTCTTAGCATCGTATTTTTTTCCATTACCGCAGAGACTGAAAGTGTCAAAAACATGAATCCGAGTGTCAGTAACCAACCCGCCGCCAATTTTTCAGCAGTTTTCATAACTCGATTTTAAATTTAGGCTTTGCTTGTGATTTTAACTTCACTTTCATCAACGTTCCAGTCTATAAGTCAATACAGTTCAGTTAAAGGGAAAAAATAGAAAAAAAGTCGGTGTAGGAAAGAAATCGAACATCCGCGCATACTTTGTTGGGTTTCGCTATCGCTCCACCCAACCTACTTTTCTCCTCAGCACTCAGCACTCAGCACTTACTTGCGTGTAGCTTCCAGTAAGCGAGAGAAATAGAAGCGAGTTTTAGTCATTTCTTGACGCTGGACTGTAAAGCCATTTTTCTCGATAATCTTGACTACATCAGCTTCGCGGTGCAGATAAGCGCGAGTTGTTTTACTTGCACCGGGGAAGAAACTACCAATTTTCTTGAGTAAACTGAGGGCGCAAGTTTTGGGGGCAAAACTGATGATTATCCGTGATTCTGCCAAAGAACAAAGGTGAGAAATCATTTCATCGGCTTTGTCTTGGGGGTAGTGGATAAGCACATCCAAGCAAATTACGGTGTGGTAATTGCCTGTCAAAGATTCTAAATCTTGGACAGCAAAAGTGGGATTGGAGGCGTTTCCTAAAGCTTGTATGGCTCTTTGCTTGCCTTCTTCCACCATTTTTTCAGAAATATCGCTGGCAAAAACCTTAGCCCCTTCCGTTGCCAAGGGAATGCTCAGACTACCTACACCGCAGCCAGCATCACAGATTGATAGCTCAGATAAATTGCCATCATTTTTCAGCCAGCCGATAACTTTATCCACGGTTTGTTGATGACCGTAGCGGATGTCTAGCTGGACTTTATTGACTTCGCCATCACCATAAATCCGCTTCCATCGGTCAAACCCTGTGGAATTGAAATACTCACGAACAATCGTTTTATCGTCGGCTGCGTTCATAAACTTCGATTTTTAAGGGTTCCCAATCCTTAAAATTATCATTGTTGGCAGCAAGAGCGATCGCTTTCATCGAAAAACTTCCGGCGGAATAGGTGACAGGGGTGAAGGGTGCAGGGGAAGAATGTTTACTCAGCACTTTCAACTCAGCATTCTACATGGCTTACTGTTGACTTTTGACTCAGAAATAATCCAAAATCCAAAGTTCGCATATCCTAAAGGGATTTACAAAATATAGCCGTGGTTACATAAGTAGGACATTTTGAAAGCTGGAATGGCAGCAATAGTAAGATTTTTACCTCCTGCCTGGTTGGTGAATCTCGACACTTCTCCTACCGGAGACGCTACGCGAACGACAAGCTCAGTGCATCGCTTCGCTCGATTACCGCGAAGTCGAACCACTGCCTTCTGCCTCCGGTTGGTGAATCTCGACTTCGCTCGATTACCGCGTAGCCGAACCACTGCCTTCTGCTATATCTGGAAATCTTCTTTAATCTCAGCCCATCAGGTCGCTGAACAGCCTATGCTAACGGTTAGGTTAATCCACTGGACTTAAGGCGCTCAACTCTAAGAACGCACTCGAATAAAGGACAAAGCACAGATGAGTAACATTGTAGATACAGCCATTGAGGCAATTGTCGCACGGGAAATTCTCGATTCACGGGGTAGACCAACTGTTGAAGCCGAGGTGCATTTGCTAAATGGTGCTGTGGGACTAGCACAGGTTCCCAGTGGAGCCTCTACAGGAACTTTTGAAGCTCACGAACTGCGGGACAATGATAAAAGCCGCTACGGTGGTAAAGGTGTTCTCAAGGCAGTACAGAACGTCAAAGAAATCTTAACTCCAAAGTTGTTAAATTTGGATGCGTTGAACCAAGAATTAATCGATCGCACAATGATTGCGGTGGATGGTTCACCAAACAAAGCTAATTTAGGCGCAAATGCGATTTTGGCTGTTTCCCTCGCAGCAGCCAAAGCCGGTGCGGAATCTTTGGGTATCCCCCTTTATCGCTATTTAGGCGGCCCTTTGGCGAATTTATTACCAGTCCCGTTGATGAATGTGATTAATGGTGGCGCACACGCAGCGAACAACGTGGATTTTCAAGAGTTTATGATTGTCCCCATTGGTGCATCTTCTTTTAAAGAAGCTTTACGTTGGGGTGCGGAAGTATTTGCCACTCTCAGCAAAGTTTTGGATGACAAAGGCTTGCTGACTGGGGTGGGTGATGAAGGCGGTTTTGCGCCTAACCTAGAGTCCAACCAAGTCGCTTTAGAATTGCTGGTGGCGGCGATTGAAAAAGCAGGTTACAAGCCAGGGGAACAAGTCGCTTTGGCGTTAGATGTGGCAGCCAGCGAATTTTACAAAGATGGTCAGTATGTTTACGATGGTAAACCCCACTCTCCCGTTGAGTTCATCAATTATTTAGGACAATTAGTTGACCAATACCCAATCGTGTCAATTGAAGATGGGTTGCACGAAGAAGACTGGTCTAACTGGCAATTGCTGACCGAGAAAATTGGCTCACGGGTACAATTGGTAGGGGATGACTTGTTTGTCACTAATGCTACCCGCTTGCGGAAAGGTATTGAAACTAAAGCTGGTAACGCCGTGTTGATTAAACTCAACCAAATTGGTTCTTTGACGGAAACCTTAGAAACAATTGACATGGCAACACGCAACGGTTTCCGCTCAGTCATCAGCCATCGTTCCGGTGAAACCGAAGACACAACAATTGCTGACCTCGCAGTAGCTACCCGCGCTGGTCAAATCAAAACAGGTTCTCTGTGCCGCAGCGAACGTGTAGCTAAGTACAACCGTTTACTGAGAATTGAAGATGAATTAGGCGATCGCGCCATTTATGCTGGTACGGTGAAATAAAGTCTGAAGTCTGAAGTCTGAAGTCTGAAATTTCCTACTTCACACTTCTGACTTCATACTTCAAGGATAAAATCCCAACTTGGGCAACCCCAAGGTTTCATCCCAACCCATCATTAAGTTCAAACACTGAATTGCTTGACCCGCTTGGCCTTTAATTAGGTTGTCAATTGCTGACATCACAATTACCCGACCTGTACGCGGGTCAGCTTCTACACCGATGTAACAAAGATTGCTACCACAAGCCCACTTGGTTTGGGGATAAACACCACTGGCACAGATTTTTACCCAAGGGGAATTACGGTAAAAAGCATTGTAAATTGTAATTAAATCATCTCTCGCCAAGCCGGGGTCGCGCAGTGTAGCGTAGACAGTCGCCAAAATGCCGCGCACCATTGGGATGAGGTGGGGTGTAAATTGTACAGTCACTTCATGACCAGCTAATTCGCTACAAATCTGCTCAATTTCCGGGGTGTGACGGTGACGCACAACACCATAAGCAGCTAGGGAATTATCGGCTTCTGCCAGTAATAAATTGACTTTGGCTTGCCGTCCACCGCCGGATGTGCCAGACTTGGCATCGATAATGGCGGTTTCTGGCACAATCAAGCCTTGTTTTAACAGTGGTGACAATGCTAACAAGCTGGCGGTGGGATAACAGCCAGGACAACCAATTAATTGGGCTTCGGCAATGCGATCGCGGTACAGTTCCGGTAAACCATAAACAGCCGTCGCCGCCGCAGTGCGATCGCTTCTTTCTTGTCCATACCAACTGGTGTAAGTTGCCAAATCACTAAACCGATAATCCGCACTCAGATCCAGTACCTTACAGCCTTTTTCTAATAATTGCGGTGTAATTTGGCAAGCCAGACCATTTGGCAGAGACAAAAATACAACCTCACAGCGATGAGCAATTACCTCTGGCTCTACCGCCTCAATTGGCAAATTCACTAGATGAGCCAAATGTGGGTACAAATCCCCAAAAGATTTGCCCGCACTGCTTTCACCGCCTAAATAAACTAGTTCCACCTCTGGATGTTCCATCAGTAATCGAACTAGCTGTACTCCACCGTAGCCTGACGCGCCAACAATCCCAACGGGTACGCGCCTAAAATTGCCCATGATTTTGAAATCCTTATCCGCTTTTGATTAATTTATCAGTCAATGGTCAAAGGTCAAGGGTCATTTGTCATTTTTCCTTTGTTACCTCAGCAGTCTGAATTTATTCTTTGTGAATCTTCCTGTCCCCTTGACTACGACTTTTTAACTATGATTGCACTTTTGTGCTGAACCCTAATTTTAACGGTAGAAGCTAGGCTATGTTATCGAAAGATTGCTAGTACAACGCGGCATAAATTTGGTTAAAAGCTTGTGATATGAGATTTTTGACTTTTTTACCTTGAGCGCAGCCGAAAGGTGAATTTTGACTTCCGCGTAGCGGTACTAGTGTATTCTCCACCGTATAAAGGAGTTACAATCACAATATAGGAATTGTTAAAAAAAATTTACTATCACTAACTGGAAGTTTTTTGTGTCCATGCCTCAACCTACATGGCAGTCTGATAACACTCCCTCTGAAGGCGAAAACTCGCAAATGAGTGTAGCGCCGCAAGTTGGAGAAACCACTGATCATAGTGCTGCATCTCAACCAACTTTTAAATTTGATTCCATCGATGCTGCTTTGGCGGATCTCAAAGCTGGTCGTGTCATTGTGGTGGTAGATGACGAAAATCGGGAAAATGAAGGTGATTTGATTTGTGCGGCTCAATTTGCCACACCTGACATGATTAATTTCATGGCGGTGCAAGCTAGAGGGCTGATTTGTTTGGCGATGACAGGCGATCGCTTAGACGAGCTAGATTTACCGTTAATGGTCACTAACATTACGGACACTAACCAAACGGCCTTCACTGTTAGTATTGATGCTGGCCCCCATTTAGGCGTTAGCACCGGGATTTCTGCCGAAGACCGCGCCAAGACAATTCAAGTCGCCCTCAACCCCGCCACCACACCTTTAGATTTACGTCGTCCTGGGCATATTTTCCCGATTCGTGCCAAAGCTGGCGGTGTTCTCAAACGCGCTGGACATACAGAAGCGGCTGTAGATTTGTCTCGCTTGGCTGGACTTTACCCGGCTGGGGTAATTTGCGAAATTCAAAACCCCGATGGTTCAATGGCGCGGCTACCCCAGTTGATTGAGTACGCCAGAAACCACAATTTAAAAATTATCAGTATTGCCGACTTAATTAGTTATCGCCTGCAACATGACCGCCTTGTCATCAGGGAAAGTATTGCTGAGTTACCCACTCAGTTTGGTCATTTCAAAATTTATGCTTACCGCCATACCCTCGATAATTGCGAACACGTTGCCATTGTCAAAGGCGACCCCGCAAATTTCAAAGATGAACCAGTCATGGTGCGGATGCACTCAGAATGTCTAACTGGCGATGCTTTGGGGTCTTTGCGCTGCGATTGTCGGATGCAGTTGCAAGCCGCTTTGAAAATGATTGAAACTGCTAATCAAGGTGTCGTTGTTTACCTGCGCCAAGAAGGTCGGGGGATTGGCTTAATTAATAAACTCAAAGCCTATTCCTTGCAGGATATGGGACTAGATACCGTAGAAGCTAACGAGCGTTTAGGATTTCCGGCTGACCTGCGTGACTACGGTATGGGAGCGCAAATGCTGATGGATTTAGGTGTACAAAAAATTCGCCTAATTACAAATAATCCCCGTAAAATTGCGGGGGTTAAAGGCTATGGCTTGGAAGTTGTAGACCGCGTACCGTTATTAATTGAGTCCAACGACTACAATTCCTATTACCTCGCAACCAAGGCGAAAAAACTAGGTCACATGCTGTTGCAGACCTACCTAGTCACAATTGCAATTCATTGGCAAGATGACCCCCAATCAGTAACGAAACGTTATGAAAGATTGGAAAAAATACGCCATTTAGCCAAAACCCACGATTTATTATTGCAAGAAGAAGCTCGTCCTTTAGCGATCGCATTATTCGATGAACCATCTTTAACAGTACACTTAGGCTTTGACCAACCAAAAGTTGCAAGTTGTGATTGGTATAAGCAAAACGGTCATCCTTATGTGCAAGCTGTCTGCCAAATTTTGGATCATCTCACCACCTTACCTTACATTCAGAAACTAGAATTTCTGATTTCCTCTGGTTGTGATCCTCTGAGCAATTTGCAAATTCAACTTGATCGGCAAATTTTATCTTCAGATACTTTACCTTCTGCAATTAGCGATCGCTTGGAAAAACAGAAGATTTATAGCTTTACCAAGTAAAGGACAAGGAGGACAAGGGAGACAAGGGAGAATATTTCTTTTCTACCTTGTCTACCCCCTCTACCTTGTCTCCTTTCACTCCCTACTCCCTTAAATTGGCTATTACTAAACTTAATTTGCTGAATTTAATCTTAATATTTATTTGAAATATAAAATAATCACCCTAATTTTTATTACATATAAATTGTATTTTGTAAGTAAATCATCAAAAACATTGACAGGAAATTTACCTATTAAATAAAATACTGGCAGAGGTAGATTATATCTAATAGCAAAAGTTACGAAAATTATTTGCTGAAATAATAACAGCAAGCACAACAAAAGAATTGGGATAAAACTTATGAAAGCTCAAATTATTGCTGCTTTATCAGTTGTTGCAGCCATTGTCAGCTTAGAAAGCCCGGTTCGCGCTCAGTCGTTAGCGGCTCCCGATGTCAGCCAAGAAAACTATAAAGTAACTAGTGATTCTCTAGAAGGAATTGGGATCAGAACAGCCGAAGATGACTTTATGAAATTCTTTGAAGGAGGAGAAATAAACCGCACTTCCAACAATACTCAAACAAAAAAATCACCGGCGGATGGACTGCGTTTCAATCGAGCGATCGCACTTCCTGATAACTCTATTTTTTTACTACCTGCGGCTCAGTCTACAGATGGTAATAATGGGTTAGAACTACAGGTAGATTTAGGTAGTTAAAGAAAGAAATAGACAGTGCTTGTATAGGAAATCACAATTGTGATTTCCTATACAAATCACATTGACAGGTGACAGAGTGAAAAGTTATTCTCTGATGTCCTCAGCACCTTGGCTACTGCAATCAAAGACATCTTGATAGTAGAGATATAGCAATGCTACGTCATGCGATGTGCGCCTTCTTCTTGAAACCCCTCTCCAAACCTCTCCCCGAAGCGGAGAGAGGCTTTAAATCTTACTCCCCTTCCCTCGTAGGGAAAGGGTTGGGGGTTAGGTTTGATATAAAGTTGCACACGGCGTTACGTCTCTACTATTAAATTTTTTGTGGTAACTTCAAAAATAGTGTTCAAAATCCCTACACCCATTCTTCACAGACAATTTTGATGCGTAAGTCTTGTTAAAGCTTTATCCTCACAAAATCCTCAAATTATCCTCCTATAAGTATGCGTATGAAGCTGAATGAGGAGTAAATTTATTTACCATGTTTTAGCTGACACAACTGGTAGTATTTTGACAATTACTCCTCGTTTTTCCTATCAGCACCCTACACAATACATACAGGAAAAAGAAACTTTATGTTATTGACTGAATTCCCAACAGAAGATTCAGCATTAGAGTTATCAAATCCGCAAATATTATTGGCTACGTTGCGAGAATTACGGCAATCAGTGTATGAAGAAGGACAAGAAATTTTTAGTCAATGGCGATCGCGCATTCAAAGACCAGCTTTTATTGATAGTAGTTTAAACTTGGCTTATTATCTAGCACTCAGACGACACGACTTGCGTCCCTTACAAGCCGCTTTAATGCCTTGGGGTTTGTCGTCGTTGGGACGAATCGAGGCGAGAGTTTTAGCTAATTTAGATGCTGTGATTGCAACTTTAGCAGCAGTTTGTCACGAAACCTTGAATGCTCAAATTAGCCAGCCACCACTAGAAGCATTTTTTGAAGGCGATCGCTTATTAAAAATACACACTCAAGAGCTATTCGGCAATACTTCACAGCAACGCCGAGTCAAGATTATGGTGACATTACCAACAGAAGCAGCGACTAATTATGAGTTAGTGAAAAATCTGCTGCAAGAAGGTACAGACTGCGTAAGAATTAACTGCGCTCATGATACCCCAACGGAATGGTCAGCCATGATTACTCATGTGCGTTTAGCAGAAGCCGAAATGAAACGCACTTGTCAAGTCTTCATGGATTTGAGTGGCCCAAAAATCCGCATTCAATATGCTATTGCGCCCCAAGCAAAACAACGAATTTATCCTGGTGAATGCTTGTGGCTCAAGCGAGATTTACCAACAATTACTGATTCTCACTGTTTCCAAATTAACTGCACCTTACCCCAAGTAGTAGACAGATTAGAAGTTGGCGCACCTGTATGGATTGATGATGGTCATATTGGCGCTATTGTCGAAGCTATTACACCAGAAGGCGCATTATTGCGAATTACTCACGCCCGCCCCAAAGGTGAAAAATTGCGTCCCGATAAAGGCATTAATTTTCCCAATACTGACTTAAATCTCATTCCCCTCACCGAGAAAGATAAACAAGATTTAGATTTTATCGCTGCTAACGCCAATGATGTTGATATTATTGGCTATTCTTTTGTGCAGAAACCAGAAGATATTGCGATTTTGCAGCAAGAATTAGCAATGAGATTACCAAATTCTACGCGCATACCTGCGATCGTTGCCAAGATAGAAACACCCACAGCTGTCATCAACCTTCCCGAATTAATTGTTCAAGCCGCAGGTAAACAAGCATTTGGAATTATGATTGCCAGAGGCGATTTAGCTGTGGAAATTGGTTATCAACGTCTAGCAGAAATTCAAGAAGAAATTCTGTGGCTATGCGAAGCGGCTCATGTACCAGTAATTTGGGCGACTCAAGTCTTAGAAAACCTAGTAAAAAATGGTCTACCATCACGCGCAGAAATGACCGATGCAGCCATGTCCGAACGGGCAGAATGTGTCATGTTAAATAAAGGCCCTTATATTGTCGAAGCAGTGGCAATTTTAGACGATGTGCTAACCAGGATGGAAGCTCATCAAACGAAGAAAACACCACAGTTGCGTGCTTTACATTCTTGGTAATTCACACCAATTCAGGTAATGCACTTGGCTACATTACGTAAAATCACGGAAGGGTGTTTACCAAAGTATTGCTGAAAATATTTAGCAAAACGACCAGTGTTAGAAAAGCCATATTCTAGCGCCACAGACGTGATTGTTTTTTCTCCCGTGAGTAATTCGACATGAGCAGCTTCCAGCCTGCAATTACGTAAGTATTCATTGGGGGAAAAACCGTAATGACGAGCAAAGGCTGTTTGTAAAGAACGACTACTGCATTGTATTGCGGCTGCAATTTCACCGATAGTCAGATTTTTTTTCAGATTTGCTCGGATGTAGTCTGCGGCTTCTCGTACACGAGCAATGGAAATTTCAGATACTTTGGCGGTTTTTTCGGGAACAAGTATGCGATCGCTCTCACGCTCCGAACCCTTGTAAAATGGCCCTTGCACTAAACTAGAAAAAATCGCCAATTCCAAATTTTTGATAGCAATGGGATGTCCGTTTGTCTCAATTAAATTCCAGAGAGTCAACACCATTTGGTACAAAGAACGACCATAATCACTTGTGCGGTCAAAAACTTGCACCAATTTAGGATTATCAATTTGTCTATCCAGATATTTACTGAGTTCACTGAAATAGCGAAATTCATCTACATAAATTGATAAAGCACTGTAAGAAGATACATGCTTGAGGCGTATATGTTCTAAACCTTGCTGTGCAATACACAAATGTTGATTATTAATCAGTAATTCTTCTGAGCCTACTTTAAAGAGATGCTCACCTTCAAAAAAAGTAAAAACAATTTTACCAGGGAGATTATATCCCTGTGTATAACTACTCCCGGCTTGCCAAACAACATTGAGCAGGTCAAAGTTTTCTAACTGAGCCAGCCGCCACAAAATCTTATAATCTTTGGCATTGGGTATGTGCTTACTGATAGTTGGGAGCAACTTAATATATTGCTCAGGATCGTTGACCTCCAGATTCATATCCCAGACCATAAAAACCTCCCAAAACTCCGCAAGACTTTTGTAGCCTAGATTTCACCTCCTACGCATCGTGAAAATTAGGGAGACTAGACATTTTACGCAACAAATCATTCGCAAATCGGATAGCACAACCCTGAAGATGTAATTTATCTTGAATGAGTAAATAAACACATTCACTCACTTACCCAGATTTCTATAGTTGCGTTCCAGGCGATCGCAATCATACTTCCTTGTGCAGACATTAATTGATACTTAATAGCTGAAATCAAACAACTAAATCTTGTCAAAACAATGGTTTTAATATCAGAATCACCAACAATAAATAGCAGCTTTCCAGAAAGCATCCAAGAAGATAAAGTAAGCACCCCATTTTCTCATCAGCAACCTTTAAAACTTATTGGTTCAATTACACACTTAATGCTTTCATCGCCACTGCATCGCAAATATAAAATTGCCCACATTGCCGAGCGATTTGTCCCCAGCTTAATTCACAATCAATTTCGCTACTACGAAATTGACGGAAATCCCATCGGCTTTGTTAATTGGGCATGGCTAACTGATGAAGTCGAGCAAAAATTTCTCACAGAAAAATATGTTTTGCAACTTGATGAATGGCAGGGAGGAAATAACTTGTGTTTTCCTGAATTTATTGCTCCCTTCGGTCATGCTCGTTTAATTATCACAGATTTACGCACCAATATTTTTCCTAAAGGAACACCAGCCAAGTCTCTCAAAATCAATCCTGATGGGACTCTAAAATCCATTTACAGATGGACGGCATAATTCATTTCAAATCAACCGTTTAGCTGAACTTCACTCGTAAATAATAGTAATTTTTTTGGAGGTTTACTGTGGGACAAGTTGTAAATGACGTTGTAGATGCCGGAAAAGACTTATATGACGATGCTGTAGATGCTGGAGAAGATTTATATAACGTTGCTGTAGATGGCGCAGAATACATTGCAGATACCTCAGAAGACTTGTATAACGCTGGTGTTAAAGCTGCAAAAAATTTGGTTCGTCAAGAAGGTGGTAGTGGTAACGATCATATTGAAATCTATGCTGTCGGTGAAGGTTACGGTAATGGAGGAAATGACACCCTCGAAGCCTATGCACTTTACGTCAAACTAGACGGTGGTTCAGGTAATGACACTATCAAATCTAATTCTGGCGTAAGTAAGCTTTACGGAGGTTCAGGTAATGACTCTATAGAAGCTTGGGGAGCTTATAACTATATTGATGGTGGTTCGGGTAATGACACCATTAAGACTTACGCTGCTTTAAACAAAATCATAGCTGGTTCTGGTGATGACTATGTAGAAGCCTTGGGTGGTAAAAACGTAGCCTATGGTGACGATGGCGACGATACAATTAAACTATACGGAGGCAAAAACGAAGCTTACGGTGGGACTGGTGATAACCGTATTTATGTCTATGGTGGCTATAACAAGGTTGTAGCAGAACAAGATAATGACTATGTACAAGCTTGGGGGGGATATAACGATGTAGACCTTGGAAGCGGTAATAATACGGTTGATGCCTACGGTGGTAAGAACAAAATCAGATCTGGCTCTGGTCATGACAACGTAGAAGCTTTGGGAGGTGAGAACGATATAAATGCTGGAGACGGTGATAATACCGTTGATGCCTACGGTGGTAAGAACAAAATCATAGTTGGCTCTGGCGATGACAATGTAGAAGCTTGGGGAGGATACAACAATATAGATGCTGGAGACGGTGATAGTACTGTTAAAGCCTATGGTGGTTATAACAACATTAAAACAGGTGATAAGAGTAACTATAATTACATTGAAGCAGATGGCGGCGGTAACAATATTACAGGTTCTAACTCTGAGGGGACTTATTGGGAAGAGGATGTGGTGGGATGGAAAGATGTATCTATCTCCACTCCATTGGGAACTATCACACAAAAAGTTGCTGTATTTGGATTAGTACAAAAGCACCTATATGCGGGAAATGATAAAATCATAGCCTACGGTGCAGAAAATATCATCAATGCCGGTTCTGGAAATAATAAAGTCATTGCTGGTGGTTTAGCTAACGTAATTCAAACGGGTTCGGGTAACGACTTTATTGAAGCTGTTGGTGGAGCTAATGTTATCACCTCCGGTTCTGGCGATGATAAGGTCATTACTGGCGGTTTAGCTAACGCCGTCTACGACTCTGGTGGTAACAACGAAATCTACGGTCTTGGTGGTGCTAACGTATTTGTCAAAACTGGTGACGGTAGTGACATAATGGCTGCTGTCGGTGGATTGAACGTTCTCACCAAAGTTGGTAACGGAAACACCACAATGGTCGCTGCTGGAGCTTACAACGCTCTTACCAAAGTGGGGAACGGTAACGATACAATGGTTTCCCTTGGTATCGGTAGTCTCCTCACCAAAGTTGGCGATGGTAGTTCCACGATGGTTAGTGGCGCTTTATACAACATCTTAACTTCCTGGGGTGACAGTAAAGACGTGATGGTGGCTGTCGGTAAAGTCAATGCCATGATTGGTGGTGGCAACAACGATGTCATGATTGCTGCGGGATTGGGTAATATTGCCTTTGGAGACTCGTTGGGAATAGGGTTAAATGGCTTTGGTTCCAGTGAAGTGAGCAATGCTGGCAAAGATGCCAAAACAGATCAACTTAATTCTGGAGTAGATACAAAAAATGTAGGTAATGTCGATACTACTCAACAGGTTACAGGAAATGATGTCATGGTCGCCCTTGGGAAGTACAATGCCGTTGTTGGTGGCAAAGGTCAAGATGTTGTCATTACTGGAGGATTATATAACTTTACTTTTGGTGATGACCTGTTTGATCTGAGTTTGTCCGACTTTAGTGGAATCAGTTTACCCGACATAAAGGCAATAATTCCCGATCTCAACTTTGATGCTATTTGGAATTTCGATGTATCAGCCATCAAGCCACCTGATATTGATGTAGCTATCCCTGATTTAACCTTTGATGTCGATTTTGACCTATTTAATGTTGATTTTTCGATACCCGACCTTTCCCTTCCTACTTTTTCTTTACCGGATTTAGAATTACCCAATTATTCTTTACCCGATGTTTCTTTACCGAATATTTCTCTACCGAATCTATCCTTACCGAATATTTCTTTACCGAATATTTCTCTACCTGATTTATCCTTCCCGACAATTTCTGTACCTGATTTACCAGGGATTGAGCTTCCCAATGTCAGTCTGCCCACACTTTCGTTGCCTAATTTACCTAAGTTAGCCTTACCGACTTTTTCCCTGCCAAACTTATCTTTACCGTCTTTACCAAATATCGATTTACCTGACTTTTCTTTACCTACTTTACCTACATTCTATCTTCCTAGTTTTACTCTACCGACTATACCCAGTTTTTCGCTTCCGACTGCATCTGTTCCCAATTTTAATGGATTTGCACTCAACGCATCTCGATATAATTTTGACTTTTTCAAAAACAATGGAGATATTCTCTTTACTGGTGGAAAGTTAAACCTAGCTAATGCAGGTTTAGGTGATGACATCTTGGTCAGTGCAGGAGAAAATAATGGTCTGTTGGCTGGAAGTGGCAATGATTTGGTCTTAGGAGCAGGTAAAAAGAATTTTATCCTGGCTGGGGATGGTAACGACCTTGTTTTTGCTGCGGGTAAAACGAATCGTGTTTATGGGGGTATGGGATTAGACACTATAGTTACCGCAGGAGAAGAAAATAAAGTTGAGGGAGGAGATGATAGTGATATTCTTGTGGGTTTAGGTAAAAAGAACTCACTTAAAGGTGATGCGGGTCAAGATATTCTTTTCGCAGGGGGTGAATCGAATTCCTTTGATGGTGGTGAAGGAGATGATATTATTATTGGTTTTGGTAAGAACAATAAAAAAGTTGAGGGAGGTGCTGGAAATGACTGGATTGTAGCAGGTGGTGAAATTAATGGCATCTATGGTGGAACGGGGGATGATACTATCGTCAGTATCGGCAAAGCTAACGTTATTTGGGCTGCTGAAGGCAATGATACTGTCTTCGCTGGTGGTTACAGCAATGTCATCTATGCAGATGGTGGTAATGATTTTGTCTTGAGTGTCGGTGCGAGTAATGTCATTGAAGCTGGATCGGGCAATGATACGATATTGACTGGTGGTTACAGTAATATCATTCGCGGTGGAGAAGGTAATGATGTCGTCTTAGCTGGTGGTTACAGTAATATCATCTATGGCGGTAGCGGCAATGATACTATCTTGGCTGGTGGTGAAAGTAATATCATCAATGCCGGCGACGACAATGATATCATCTTAGCTGGTGGTATCACTAACATCATCAATGCTGGATTAGGGAATGACGTTATTTTCAGTGTCGGTCTGAGCGTTAGCGTTAATGGCAGCGATGGTAATGACTTTATCATTGGCGGGGGAATTAATAATATTTTTGAAGGTGGAAATGGTAGCGATCGCTTGATTCTCCTAGGTAGTCAGAACACTTTCAAAGGTTCTCAAGGCAATGACACCTATGTTGTTGGCGGCGATGACATCCTTAATTCTGTAGGGGCTGTCAACAAACTGGGAACTGCTTTTATTAATAACCAGGGTGATGACACTTCTAAAGATGTCTTACTCTTTGGTAGTCAAACTAAGAAAGAAAAAATTCGCTTTCAGCAATCAGGTACATCCGATTTGGAAGTCAGTTTTGTTAATCAATCTGCCAATATTATTCTCAAAGATTGGTTTACTGCTGGAGTTAGCCAACGAATTGATACTTTCCAAATTGGTAATAGTGGAGCCAGTTTACAGCAATCTCAAGTCCAGGGATTGGTTAATGCTTGGAGTCAGTTTGATGCAGGAACATTAACTGCGGTTGGTCTGAATAATACCATTCAATCAACTTGGGCTTAATTAAAGTTTATATAAAACGATACCTACACTGACCTTGCTGTCAAGTGTAGGCTTTCTGCTGAAAAGATAACTTTTATACCTAAGTCCTAATGTAGCAGTCGAAGCATTTGTTAGGTCTAAGTAAGTCGGTGGGAAAAAACAAACTATGTTAAGAAAGGTTAATTAAGCTAAGACCCTCTTTACTCCTGCCTCCTACCTTTCCTCACTAAAATTATTTACACCATTCTACTTATTATATATAGGACTCATATTTGATTTGGGAAAAAAATCAGTACACTCAGATCAGGCTTCTTTCCTACTCCCGACTCCCCATTCCCTATTCCCTACCTACACAAATAAATTCAGAAATCAAACCGGATTCCTATATGATTCATATTTGATTTGGGAAAAAATCAGTACACCGAGAGCAGACTTCTTTCCTACTCCCGACTCCCCATTCCCTACTCCCTGCCTACACAAATAAATTCAGAAATCAAACCGGATTCCTTTTATGGTTGAAACACCTGAGAATACTAGGTTTCTATTCAGCACTTTGCTATAGTATTTTTTCTGGCTTAATGGTACAATTATACTACTCATGCAGGAATCAATGCTCGTTTTAGTCAGGCGAAGGTAGCCAGTAGTTTTATGACTAGTGTGCAATGCCATCGCTTGGCTTTTATGCTAGAAATAACGCACAATAGGAAGTTTATAAGTTAATTCATAATTACGAATTAAAGATTAGGAGTTATTGAGATTAGGAGGATTCAATGAACAGTTGCGTTTTAATGGCAGATATTATTCAAGAGCCGCAATTACGCTACACGGCAGATAATTTGGCAGTTACAGAAATGCTAGTACAGTTTTCTAACTCCCAGCGCCCGGAAGATCCGCCAGCAACTTTGAAAGTGGTGAGTTGGGGAAATTTAGCTACCGAGGTGCAGCAAAATTATCATCAAGGCGATCGCGTTATTATAGAAGGCCGTTTAGGGATGATCACATTTGAGCGCCGTCCCGAAGGTTTTAAAGAAAAACGTGCTGAACTGACAGTACAACGCATTCATCCTGTAGGCAAAGGTCTTTACACTTCATCAGTCCCAGAAACCTATTCACAACCAGCAACTTCAGCTGCAACATATACTCAAGCTGAGGTTCCCAGTTATGATTCACCCCGCCCAACAGCCGCACCTGCTACGAGCAATGTTAGTGTTGCGCCGCCAGTCAAAAACCCTGAACCAGTATATCAACCCAGCAATTTTGAGCGCAGCTATACACCGCCCGCAGAAGAACCAGATCCAGATGATATTCCGTTTTAAACAGGAGTTATCATTCAGGCTACAAGGGGGCAGAGGAGCAGAGGAAAGGGTTAAGAGCATATAAATTAGGACATTTTAAAAGCGTGAATGTTAGCAACATTAATGGGCGTTGCATAATTGCGGGATGATTTATCTCACGCAGAGGCGCAGAGAGAATAAGGAGTTAAAAATTTCCAATACATCAAAATTCTTCCCCTGATTCAGCAATGCCCAGTAATGTTTTTAACTTCTGCCTCCTATTAATACTCATCCACAAACTGAGGATGAACCCAGAGAAATTCGCGGCGTTTGTTCTGCACCTTTTCCAAACCGCCGAAACTAGGGTCTTTTCCTTTCAAAAGGGCGTGTAATTCTCGTAAAATAGAGCCTTGGGCGCGGATGGCATCGCCTTCTAAGAAAGAAGATTCGCTCTTAGATTGTCCAGTAAAAATTGGGTCACTTCCTTTCAAGAAAGACTCGGTAGTTTTTTGTCCTAAATCGAGTTGTTCTTCAATGCCTTTGTATGCGGTTTCATCAAGCATCAACTTAGTTGCAGAAGCGGCGACAGGTAAGACTAAGCCGAGAGTTGTCGTCAACAGTTTAAGAAAGGGGGCTGCTTTAGTGAACCACTCACGGGGTAACTCTAATTCATAAACGCCTTTGGTTGGGTTGTCGGGATTTAAGGTGGGGAGTGGTAAACGGGCGTGTTCGCACCAGAGGGTGATTTCAAACTTAGTACTAATCCATTTTGGGCGATCGAAAAATTTCGGATCTACGGGCTTAAAGCTGAACAAGCGCGGGCCGTCTTTTGCTTCATCGGTGAGCATCTGCATGAATGTGGCAAACTGCTGATCGATTTGGCTTAAAATAATGCGCTGCTCTTGAGATAATTTCTGAAAGCGTTCTTCATCTCGACGATCTAAGATAACTAAATCTCTGCGGATGACTTTTAGTTCTTCTTGCACAATACCTCGAAACTGATCAATGCCAATGTTTTGAGATGGCGCTGGAGTAGTCGGTGCGTTATTCAGCAGTTGATCGATGTTTTGCCATTCACCGCAGCCTGAAACGGGACATGGGAACTCATGGCGATTTTTCTTTTTGCTTTCAATGAGTTTTTGTACCTCATATAGTCCGTGTCCAGGTGCATTCATGCTGCAAGGTGCAATGCACGGAACCATAACATTACATCGCAAACCTTCCCAGAAGTTTTCCACTAGCCATTTAATCTCTTCTGTAAGATAAGACAGGAAGCGTTCGGGATAAGCCGCCCGGACTGTAATTTTGACATCACTGCCAACATACTCCAGCAAAGCCCGACCATTATAGTCATTATCTAGCATTAAACCTCGTTGCCAGTGGATGCTGTTTTCGTAATTCGTCCGCCCCAGAGAGTATTTGTGCAAGCGGACAATTAACTTATAAAACAAACCTTCTGCCACTTCAAACTGTCCACGACTGTCCACTATGCGGCAGATTTGCACCTGTTGTCTGTCTCCGGATTCTGGTTGCGCTCCCCAATTGGGTAAACTGTTTGGGGGTGTATCAGGAACGAGTTGAGCAATCAGGCTGGTATTGCTGGGTTCTGCCGGATTGAAAACTACTTCGTAAGATAAATCAAAGCGTTCCATCAGTCGCAGAAAGATGGGGTGGAGTTCTTTCGGGTAGCCTTCCTCGCCTGCAAATGGAGGATTACTCCACAACTCGCTGAGATGGTCAAATTCTACTAAACCGTTGCGTTTGCGTGTAAGTTCATCATCCAGCACAAAGCTGATTGCTTTTGCCAGCCAGTCGGGTTTGAGGATGACAATATCCCGCAGTGTTGGGTCGTAATGGTAATGGATGAAATGCCCTAGAGTATGGGAGATGCGAAGAAACAGTTCCGCTTGTTTTTCATCAATGCCGTGTTCAGCGCAGATGGCAATCACATCATCGTAAGGCAGATAGGGTTTGTCGCTTTTCTGTAAGGCTTCTCGCGCCTGCTGCCATTTTGCGGGAACAGAACGCCCCATTTCGGGTAGAGATGCGGCGATACGCGCAATAGTATCTTTTAATTCTGCCAGTCCAGAGCAAGACTGAGTTTCATCGGTGGGTTTGCTGTCTACATGGAAGAAACCAAGCACCGTATCGCTGCCGAATTGATTTAAAATTTCTTGTCTGTCAATATCTGGTTGTCGTTGTCCGGGGCCGCCGTGAGTTGCGACAACCAACACCTTTGCATCCGGTTCTCGATTTTTGATTAGCGTAATCCATTCTTTGACAAAGCCCTGCTGGGGGCCTTCCCGTGGTTTCCACACTACCAGATACACGGCTGGCGCACTGAAAAACAACTGGTGTGTAGGACGATAAACTCTTTGACCGCCAAAATCCCAACCATTCAATGTGATTTCTGTGCGCGTGTCAGGATCGGTGACGATTACAGGCTTAATCTCAATGCCGTGAGTTGTGGGGCGACCGTCTACCCATTCATCACCTCGTAATGCACCCAAAAGACAGCTCTTGCCTACTTCACCCTCACCAATCAGGATGAGCTTGGCTTCGTTTAGAGTCACCTGCTCCTCTGCTTTTGCGCGTAGATATTGCAAGACAGCTTCAGTACCTTGTTCGTAGGCAGAGGCAAGGTCGGAGTTAAGAGGATTGCCATCGAGGTCAAGCTTCTCCAAATGCTGAAGCTGTGCCAGAGACGTTGGGATGTCAATTAAATTGTTATTTGAAAGTCCCAGAATTTTTACATTGCCCAGTGAACCAACTTCTTCAGGAATACTCGTGACTTTACTATTTGTTAGATCCAGTCTCTCCAATTTGTTTAGATTTCCAATGGCTTTAGACAAGACGGTTAGATTTTCGTAGCCACTAATGTCGAGCCACTTGAGCGATTTCAGTTGAAAAACTGTTGATGGTAGTTCGGTTATCTTGGAACTATTGAAACTAAAAGTTTCCAAGTTGAACAGTTCAGAAATTTTGGCTGGAAGGGTAGTGAGTGGATTGTTCCAAGCATGAAGTTTCTTCAAATTTGTGAGATGCCCCAGGCACTCCGGCAAGTTTGTTAGTTGGTTGCTGGAGAAGTCAAGCTGTTGCAACTGAGTCAGAGATGCGATCGCCTCTGGTAGTTCCGTGAGTTGGTTGTCAGAAAGGCCAAGCTGTTGCAACTGGGTTAGAGATGCGATCTCCTCTGGTAGTTCCGTCAGTTGGTTGTTGGAGAGGTAAAGTGTTTGTAACTGAGTAAGATTTGCGATCGCCTCTGGTAGTTCCGTCAGTTGGTTTCCAAAGAGGTAAAGTGTTTGTAACTGAGTAAGATTTGCGATCGCCTCTGGCAATTCTGTTAGTTCATTACTGGATAGGTCAAGCTGTTGCAACTGAGTTAGGGATGCGATCGCTTCTGGTACTTCAGTAAGTCCCATACTACTGAGATCGAGTTCTAATGCACCCTCTCGCCGTGCTTGTTCAATGCGCTGCGCTGCTTCCCTGTAAGCCTCATCTCTCGCCATGACCAAATCCTTTTAACTACCAAACTCGGAGTAATAGCCAGAATAATTCTCTGTAAAAGAATATACAGTTGCTTTCATCAGAAAATCTCAGCCTAACATTCCTAAAAATAGTAAACAATGCAAAGAGCGAAAAACGCTGCCAAAACCATCTCCTGAATGCGTTCCTGGCCCTGAAAAAGCATATTTATGTTAAGCCTGACGGGTTATTTGTGACATCAAGCTACAATGAGCAAAAACTTCAGATTGCCAGCATAGTATCTCAACAACTGCTAAAATCCAAATAATTTTCTGTGAAATCCATACGCAACTCCTATGAGTGAAACTGTCCTAGAGGTTCGCAATCTCCAAGTTGAATTTTCCAGTGATGACAACAGTCTCAAAGCTGTAGATGGAATTTCTTTTGAATTGCATCGGGGGGAAACTCTAGGAATTGTAGGAGAATCGGGAAGTGGCAAATCTGTAACTTCCCTTGCAATTATGGGGTTGTTACAAACTCCCGGTAGAGTGAGTGGTGGAGAAATTTGGTTTCGTCAGCAGCCAGAAGCCAAGCCGATTAATTTAGTCGAGTTACCGCCGGAACAAATGCAGCTACACCGTGGCGGTGACTTGGCGATGATTTTCCAAGAACCGATGAGTTCGCTGAACCCGGTTTATACGATTGGGTTTCAGCTAACGGAAGCGATTATGCGCCATCAAAATGTTTCGATAACTGAAGCTAGGCAAATTGCGATCGCAGGTCTACAGGAAGTAAAACTTCTGCCTAGTGATGAACTCATCAAACAACAATATCTCGAAACTTGGCCGCAAACTAACCCCCATTCACCCACACCAGATGATTACAAACTGGCGCAGTTGGTAAAACAGCATAAAGAAGCCATCCTCGACCGTTATCCACACCAACTTTCTGGCGGACAGTTGCAACGGGTGATGATTGCAATGGCAATTTCTTGTAACCCGTTGCTGTTAATTGCAGATGAACCAACCACCGCCTTAGATGTGACGGTGCAAGCCACAATTATTGATTTGTTGGGAGAATTACAACAAACCCGCGAGATGGCGTTGATTTTCATCACCCACGACTTGGGATTAATCTCAGAAATTGCCGATAAAGTGGCGGTGATGTACAAAGGTAAAATTGTGGAATATGGTGCAGCCGCAGATATTTTTAGTAATCCCCAACATCCATATACTAAAGGATTAGTTGCATGTCGCCCCACACTTAACCGTCGTCCTCACAAACTACTGACGGTTGCAGATTATATGAGTGTGGAGGAAACAGCCAACGGAAATTTATTAATTCAGGCGAAAGAACCAGCACAGCCGCCAGAAGTCACACCCGAAGAAATTAATACTCGCTTGATAAATCTGCAAGAAAAACCGCCTTTATTGCAAATCCGCAATTTGAAAGTTGGTTTCCCGGTAAGGGGAGTGTTTGGTGGGACAAAACGCTACAACATGGCGGTTAATGATGTTTCTTTTGATGTCAAACCAGGGGAAACTTTAGGGTTGGTGGGTGAGTCTGGTTGTGGGAAAACGACGCTCGGTCGGACTTTGTTGCGATTAATTGAACCGATAAGTGGTGAAATTATTTTTGATGGGCAGAATATCACCAAGTTGAAGGGTGAAGCATTGCAGAGACTCCGGCGGGAAATGCAAATTGTCTTTCAAAATCCCTTTAGCGCCCTTGACCCCCGGATAAAAGTTGGCGACGCAATTATGGAACCGTTGCTAATTCACTCTGTGGGTAAAACAGTGAAACAACGACGCGACAGAGTGGCGGAATTATTAGAAAGGGTGGGTTTGAGTCCAGATGCGATGAATCGCTATCCCCATCAGTTTTCCGGCGGTCAGCGTCAACGGATTTGTATTGCCCGTTCTTTGGCTTTAAATCCCAGATTTATTATTTGTGATGAATCAGTTTCGGCGCTAGATGTGTCGGTACAAGCGCAAGTATTGAATTTGTTGAAAGAATTACAAGATGAATTTCAACTTACTTATATCTTTATTTCCCATGATTTGAGTGTAGTGAAATTTATGAGCGATCGCATTTTAGTCATGAATCGCGGTCAAATCGTCGAACAAGGCACAGCCGAAAGCATCTACCGCGAACCAAAACAAGCATATACACAAAAATTAATTGCCTCCATTCCTACAGGTAGCCCAGAACGCATACGCAGTCGGCAAGTGGGAACTATGTGATTTCATTTACAGCTATGATTCTAGGTGTAGGTTGGGTGGAGGAACGGAACCCAACATTCTCAAGACTATAGTAATGTTGTCAATTACTAGGCAAACTGTAAGGTTCACGTAGTGGTGGTTCGCCTCCATTCATCAAAGTGATTGAATCTTCGGCTTCGTCACCCACAGACCACCACCCAGGTACGATTGTTTTATCAGTCTGCGCCAATATTTCCAACTTGGGTAATGTCTCCTGGATGTTAAGCGCACCCGCAGCAAAACATGACCAAAATCTCACTTCAGCTTCAGCATCATCTAACCCTTGAATAATGACATTTACTGCTTGCTGATATAGATGCGCTGGTAATTCATGAGAGAGTTTATTACCAATTCCTTCTAATGCTTGCGCCCTGATAAAAGCAGTTTCAGATGTGTTAGCGGCTACTTCTGTTAATGCACTAATCACTTCTTGATTGACTTCGCAATTTGATAGAAAAGCCAGCGCATACACCACACTATTTCGTTGTATAGGATCAGAACTATTGGATAAAATCGACAATAAAGATTTGAGATGCTTTTCAGTCGCAATTAAACTCAAGGATGTTGCCGCCTGCATCCATAATTCAGAACGTTGACTAGACAAAATACTGATTAAAATATCAGCATCTTGAGCATTACCTACTCTGCCTAGTAACCAACAAGCTGTTTGTGCTTGTTCAATGTCAAGGCTATCAATCCAATCCGCACTGCGGGAAGCAAAACCGAGGCTTTCCAGTATTTCAATTTCACCCGCCGCTTCTGGAAATTGATGCTTGACTTCTTGAAGATTCATATAGGATTTAGATGTGATTTTAAAAATATAACCGAAATATTTTTATGATAAATTTTATCTCCCAGCCCTCAATATTTGTTCGGCTGTTAGTTTTAAGTCTGGAAATGTTAGAGAAACAATGGTTTGATTACCTCGAAACTGCTGAATTTCATATTCTTCATTTACTAGGGTACAAATAGATAAGGTTGGTTGTTTGGGTTTGCCAATGTGTCGAGTACCACCTAAACCTGCGTAGTCTGCAATCCAATATTCGGGGATGCCTAAAACTGCGTAATCTTCTAGCTTACGGGCATAATCATTTTGCCAGTTACTACTAACAACTTCTGCGACAAATTTTAGCGAACTACCCAGGGTTAAAATTGATTGATCAGACCAAAGTGGTTCTTGAGTAAGTTGATTGCGATCGATAACTGCAACATCAGGACGAAATGCTGTCATACCTGTGTTGTGAGGGCGTAATAATCCTCGTTGCAAGACAAACCAAGGTAAGTTTTTTGCATCGATTTGGACACATATTTTGGTGGTAATGAAGGCTGCAACTTCTTCATGTAAGCCTGTTGGTTCCAAGTCGAATACTTCTCCATCAATCAGTTCATAGCGGTTGTTATCGCTATAATGGGCGAGAAATTCGTCAAAGCTGAGTGGTTGCTGTTGGGTGAGTTGGTTGATTGCGATGGTCATACCAGTTACAAGATATTTCTTGAGGGAGAATCATCAAGAGGCATAAGAATTTCAGTGTTGCTAATTAATATAGGAATCCGGTTTGATTTCTGAATTTATTTGTGTAGGTAGGGAATAGGGAATGGGGAGTCGGCAGTAGGAAAGAAGACTGATCTGAGTGTACTGATTTTTTCAGAAATCAAATATCAGTCCTATATGATAATTTTTGTCTCACGCAGAGGCGCAAAGAGCAGGAGTGTTAAATGTGAAATCATAAAACTTCATCCCGCATTTATGCAAAGCCAAAATTTCTTGTTCCTACTCCCTACTCCCCACTCTCCACTCCCTATTTTCACTGCAAGTTTTTTAATAAGATTCATATCTATTAAATACTTGTAGTTCGCCGTTTTTATTGAATGCAACTACAGAAAATGGCTGTTTAGTGTCTCCCATTTCCATTCCTGGTGTGCCTACAGGCATGGCTGGAACGGCTAAACCGGCAAGTTGGGGTTTTTGCTTGAGAAAACGCTTGATGTCATCAGCCGGAACATGACCTTCCATCACATAGCCGTCAATAATTGCGGTGTGACATGAGGCAAATTCTGGGGGTAAGTTGTATTTTTGTTTAATTGCTTCTATTTCGTCGGTTTTGATATCTTGCTTGATTTTAAAACCATGTTTTTGGATATGCTCTAACCAATCTCCACAGCAGCTACAGCTAGGGCTACGATAAACTATGATTTCTTGCTTACCGGCATAAGATTCTGTTTCGTTGTCCCAAATACTAGCTGCGATCGCAGATGCCGAATTACTCGTTATGCTAACTACAGCAATAATGATTATGCTTAGGCAGATATGTAGGATTTTACTCATAATTTCTGATACCTCTTTTTAATAAGTTCCAACAACGGCAGCTTTTTGCTTAGTGGTACTTTGTCTATCATACAGTTAGCATCAACTGGCTCTAAGCCTCAAGTTATACCAAGTTACAGTCCAATTTGTAGAGATGTGGTCTAAAAGTGGGAATACTGGTTGTACAAATTACTTAATATTCAAAAGAGAAAATACCTTGACGACCATTTGTATTACGCTGTAACATGAAGATATTTCGTATCTACCTGCTTGCCATAAAAAAAACTGACTATACTTGTAGTATGTAGTTATCGTCCCTGTTCATTCAGCAAAATTTTAAGTCTTGTATCAATTTAATGAGAAAGGTTAAGTTAAGTAATTTTTCTTGGACTGGATATACACATAGCATTCTTGAATGAGTTGTAAATAATAAATTGATTTCCAACTTCCTACTCCCTACTGACTAGTATCTACCTTTAAAAGTAGTTGAGAAATCAAATAAGACTGCTATAGTTGAGCAAACATTTTTACAAAAAGTAAAAATATGGAATTTGATTATTTTAGTGGTAACGAAAGCACATCCAATAACAATAAACAGCAAAACTTACTCACTAGTGGTTGGCGACCATTACAAAGAGATTTAGATTGGGAATTTTTATGGCAACTGGCGCAGAATGACACTAAGGAATTTGCCCAAAAAACTTTTAATTTAGCCAGCACATTCAGTGAAGTTTTGGGGAGAAATAATTTTACTTGGTGGGCAAACTTATTTGCTGTCGCCTCAGAAAATACTCGTTATGAAGTAGAAAAGTTTTGGAATTATGTTACACCAGATCCCCAGTCACCAGACCATCGTTACAAAGATGTTTTGAGTACAGAAACACCGATATTACAATTTGTGAGTCGTAACAGTATACCTATTGATTATGTTTTGAATCGCTTACAGGAAATTACTGTTATCAGAGTCTTACAAATATTAGGTAGACCCACGATAATTACTCAGTATTACTCTGAGCGAGATTTTTATTTTCCTGTGGAGAAGTTTGTCAGTTGGGAACGTTTAGATGTTGTCAATACTGTCAATGCTTATTGGGAAATGTATGATCTTTGGTTGCAAATTGAACCTTACGATCGCGGCAGGCGACAGTATACTTTAATGGCTAAAGATTTAGCACCACTAGTTAACAAAGCCACTTACGATTTAGCGGTGATGTTAAGTGGCTATCAAAGTCGTGTGGGTAAGGTTCACAGCCAATTCCCCATTCGGACATTTCCCGCCGATATTCAAAGCTTTACCGATAGCTTACAGCAAGCGGTTCTGAATCAAAATCAGTTAGCGGTGGTGGTACATGGGGAACCGGGTACAGGTAAAACTGCTTGGACTCAAGCCGTAGCCAAAGAAATTCTCATGCCCTTGGGGTTTGTGATATTTATTTTGGATCATGATGCGATCGCTAATTTTGTCCCGCCTACTTACTTAGAACGGATTTGTATTATCATTAACGAGGCTGATAATTTAGCGCAAAATCGTGCTTCGGAAATTGCCCAATCTAATAACAAAACCGAACATATTTTGAGTTTGTTGGATGGTACTTTATACCAAAGCGTCATTGATGAATCTGGGCTGCAAATGAAGCAGAGGTTAGTAGTATTGATGACTTGCAACACCACAGAAAGATTAGACCCGGCTATGTTACGCAAAGGACGGGTGGATTTGATTGCGGAATTTACACAGAAATTTGTATAAATTAAGTGGTGGGATTTAGGGACAAGGGGTAGTAAAGGTTCAGTTAGTGAATTTTAAACCTTAAAATATGCCCCTAAATCTCCCCTGAAAAAGACTATTAATTACAAACATATAGGACTTATATAGGACTAATATTTGATTTTTGAACAGATACGTAGGGTGTGTTAGCGATAGCGTAACGCACCTGCTACCAAGGCTTTTGGTGCGTTACTACATCTACTTAGATTTTTTCAGAAATCAAATCGGATTCCTATATTTGATTTGGGAAAAAAATCAGTAAACTCAGATCAGGCTTCTTTCCTACTCCCGACTCCCCATTCCCTATTCCCTACCTACACAAATAAATTCAGAAATCAAACCAGATTCCTATATTTCTTGATGGTATTAGTTCTTTACTGACTTCTATTGATAGGTATTTAATACTTGTTGGATAAACTTCTGCCATACTTCATTCGGAACCCAAATTTTATGTAAATCTTGTTCGGCGACTGCATCACTTACACCTTGATGTATGCGGCGAAAAAGATAGATAAAAGCTGAGACTCTCATATTAGCAGCGCAGTGAACAAAGATTTTCTTATCTGAATTTGTTTCCATAACACCAAAAAACTTTGTCGCATCTTCTAGCGTCGGATTTTCCCACACTACGGGAATGTGTATATACTGCATTTCTTGAGATGCAACAATTTCTTGTTCATTGGCTAAAGCATTGCTTGATGTTGGTAAGGCTAAATTAACTATTAGTTGATAGCCTGCTGCTTTGATGGCTGCAAATTGTTCGGCGGTTGGTTGTCCTGAAGTGGCAATTGTATCTGATATTTGGAGGAAATTATATATTTCTGCGAGATGATTTTTAACCGACATAAATCTTTATTGATTAAATAACCCATAAGATAATTTAGTTTCCCATTTATTGCCAGTTCTTTCCATATATAGCAAATTGCCATATTGTGGTGTTATGGGACAAAAAGCAGTCAGTTGAATTAACGCTTGAGAAAAATCATCCGAAAGACCTGGACGAGTTAATGTATAGAACATAGACCATCTATGATCATCTTGATTGAAAAGGTTGTGATACTCGGCGCGAGACAGTAAATTAACTTTGGGATTGTTAATCCATAAACTTAATAAGGAAGGTTGAGTGTTAACCGATATCCAATTATCAAAAGTATCTTTTTGGAGTTCAGGAAAACCTAAAATTCTCATACCATACATTTCTGTTTCCTTAATCCGCAGATTTTCCCAAGTAATATCCTTAAGACTAGTTTTAGTAATCACCGAACCGGAATCTTCTAAAAGATATTCTCCTGCTATGCTGTAATTTTCAATTAATGTCGCAAAAATCTCTGTTTCATGTTGCGATCGCATATTTTTTAATATTCTTTGATGGTTAAACAAGGTATGACAATATTTCCCTATTTAGAGGTATTGTCAACCTTGTTTAATTTGTAACCGATTTTAAAATAAAGTTAATCGGTAATTACCACGTTGGTTAGGATTGCTAGAGGTGACAACTATATAATAAGTACCATCTTCAGGTAATCTTGCGCGGTCAATGAGGGTGCTATATTTACCATTGCGATCGCTATTAGCAGCAATTCTTTGTCCTTGAGCATCCAGTAAAACTATATAAGGTAAAAATTCTTCATTTAAACTATCTACACGAATACTCACCAATTGATTTTTTTTACCTTGAAATTCTTTCACATTGTAGGGAGTTCCGTTTTGTTTTAGAACTAAGTTTTGCTGGCTGAGTTCTCCAGTTTCGTCTAAAATGTAGCTGGCTCGATCATCTCGAATCGCCAAACTATAACGGCCTGTATCTCCAGGGTTTTGGCTAGTCACAGCAATTGTATATACACCCGCCACAGGTAAGCGTGCAAAAATAAAAGCATCTCTTTCTGTCTCACCACCGCCTCGTTTGAGGATAACGTTATTATTGGGGTCGAGGAGAAACATATAAGGACGTAAACTTAAGTTATTAGAACGTCTTTTATCTGCACTACCTAACAGGCGAATTTGAATTAATTGGTTTTCTCTACCTTCAAACTGATAGAAATGATATGCTCTGCCTTGTGCTTGAAAATCTCTTTTATCTAGAATCCCAAAGGCAATATCGACAAAGTTGATGTCTCGATAATTAGGTGTACGAGAATTAGCCGCAGCTACAGTTCTAGAGTTTCTTCCTCTGGTGGAGTTAGTGTTTGGTGTTGGGGATACAGACTGAGTTTGTGATGGTTGCGGTGTAGGGTTACTTGCTGCTGGAGATGTTTCGGGAGTGGAATTAGTCGCGGTTGGTTGAAGGTTTGGGTTAGTTTCTGGCGCTGGGACACGCACTGGTAAAGGTGAATTGATAGATTCTGTGCGTTGTGGTGTGACAGGCGGTTCTGCTACTGGAATTTGCTCAATTCCTTGTTGTACTGCTTCTGGCTGGCGTTCGTCTGGTGTTTTCGCCAGTTGGAATTGTCGAGAAATGGGGTGTATTTCTAAGGCATTGATTGGTAGGATATGACTAGCGATCGCAACACTACTCACAGCAATCAATAACTTTAAATTCATTCTGCTGCGGGATTTTCGGTTTTGTTTGACTGCCATATTTCACTCCTGTTTTTAATTTGTCTAAAATTCTCACAGTCTGGAGATAAATAAGTTTTTTAATTCAAAATAACTAAACTTTTATTTGTTGTCTTCATTACTCAGCACTGTTTTCGTAATTGATACACAACTAGTCAGCAACAGTAGTTATCATACTACTAATCAACAAGCAAATTCGAGGATTTCAAATTTTAAATCAGTGAGATACTTGTATATTAATTATTTGATGATCAGGAAAATACCGGAAACTTTATAGCAAAATTATACGTCATCAACTAACATAAGATAAAACAGAAAATGGATTCCCAGTATGGTCTGCTGCTTGAATCCCGATTGTTCTCATCCTCTAAATCCCGATGAAAATCAATATTGTCAAAGTTGCAATACTCCATTAGTTAGATTATTGCGAGGGCATTATCGTGTCATTCAAGTAATATCAGATGAAGGTGGATTTGGCAGAACCTATCTTGCGGAAGATGTGGATAAACTGAATGAATGGTGTGTAGTTAAACAATTAGCACCGAAAGTTCAGGAAGCTACCGCACTCAAAAAAGCAATTGCATTATTTCAAGAAGAAGCACAAAGATTACAGCATTTGGGAGAACACCCGCAAATACCTGCTTTATTAGCTTATTTTGAACAAGATAATTATTTATTTTTAGTCCAACAGTTTATCGATGGACAGAATTTAATGCAGGAATTATCTCAAGGGGTGACTTATACCGAAATTCAAGTGCGGCAAGTTTTGTGTGATTTACTACCTGTATTGAAATTTATTCACGATCGCGGTGTAATTCATCGAGATATTAAACCACAAAATATTATTCGTCGTCGCAGTGATGACAAATTAGTATTAATTGATTTTGGTGCATCCAAGCAATTAACCGCCACAGTACATACTAAATTAGGCACAATCATTGGTTCACATGGTTATACTCCCATAGAACAAATGCAATATGGTCAAGCTTATCCAGCCAGTGATTTGTATAGTTTAGGGGTAACTTGCTTTTATTTACTGACAGGAAATGTACCCTCAAAATTATGGATGGAACAAGGCTATAGCTGGGTGAAATCTTGGCGGCAATATCTACCAAACGCAAATACAACTAAGATAACTATAGATGCCAAGTTAGGGAAAGTTCTGGATAAACTGCTGACTACAGATATGGGACAACGCTATCAAACAGCAGATCAAGTTTTGCAAGACTTGAAAACCCAATCTTCAACATCAACTAACTTATTTGCAACTGCGCCAACTTTACTCCCTGTTCCCAGAAGCAAGCAGTTATTGACGTTCAAACTCAATGACAACTTGCAAAAATTACTGCTTGTTAATATTTTCGTGATTCTGTTGGGATTAGGCGGAATTTGGTACTTTCAATCTTTCCCTCAGTTGAATACTACAGCCGTTTCTGAAAATCTAGACCAACCCAAAACTTTTCGAGGACACGCGAGTGATGTGAATGCGGTAGCTTTTGCGCCTAATAGAAGAATTTTCGCAAGTGGTAGTGATGATCAAACAATCAAACTGTGGAATTTAGCAACAGGAACGGAAATCAATACCCTCAAAGGACATTTGAAATGGATTTGGGCGATCGCTTTTCATCCTGATGGTAAAATTCTCGCTAGTGGTAGTGCAGATAAAACTATTAAACTCTGGAATCTGGCTACAGCCGAAGAAATTCGCACCCTCACAGGACATACTGACGGCGTAACGGCTGTTGCTTTTAGTCCCAATGGTAAAACCTTAGCCAGTGGTAGCTTAGATCAGACTATCAAATTATGGGATGTTACAACAGGTAAGTTAATTCGCACTCTTTCAGGACACAACCAAGCTGTTGCAAGCATCGCCTTTAGTCCCAATGGCAAAACTTTAGCTAGTGGTAGTTGGGATAAAACTATTAAACTTTGGAATGTGGCAACAGGTAAACAAATTCGCACTCTGGAAGGACATACACAATTAATTCTGTCTTTAGCCTTCAGCCCTGATGGTAAAACTTTGGCTAGTGGTAGTAAAGATAAAACAGTTAAAATTTGGAATATTGCCACAGGCGAGACAATTCGCACCCTCAAACAACATGCTGATAAAGTCAATTCTGTGGCTTATGGCAAGACTGGCAACGCTACTATACTTGCCAGTGGTAGTAGTGATAATACAATTAAATTGTGGAATCCGGCGAATGGTGCAGAAATTCGCACTTTAAAACGGGATTCTGGTTATATATATTCTGTGGCGATTAGTGCAGATGGTAAAGCGATCGCTAGTGGTGGTAGTGCAGACAATATTATCAAAATTTGGCCGATATCACCCTAGAGACGCGAGATTTCGCGTCTAGAACACAGCAAACATCAAATATAAATTTATTTTTTGGCGATCGCACAGATTTTATCGATAGTTTGAGGATAGCGATCGCATATCAAATAATTCTCAATATTTACCTATTTTTGACTTAACCAAGCTTCTAACTCGCCAACTGTGGCAAAATCTAACAATGCTTCTCCTAGAGATTCTAACTGTTCAATAGATAATCTCTCAACTTGCTCGATGAGAGATGAATCTATTGCTCCCAATCTTCGATTTAACTGGCGCAGAATTAGTTGTTGTTCTCCTTGTTGTAAACCTTGCTCTAAACCTTGTTGTAAACCTTCTTGTCGAGCTTGTTCTCTGTCTTGTTGATACAGTGGTGCTAATCTCATCACTAACTCCCGATCGTCTACTTCTGTATTTTGATTGATTCGCAAGTTTTGTTGCAAGTTATAAAGCAATTTTAGATTTAAGTATTAATTGCACCGCGTACTAAAATGACAGTACTCTCTACACTGGAGGCGATCGCTTCTGGAATATTACCTTGAATTGCTTGTTGTAGTAAGCCTTCGCGGGTAGCACCCAAAACTACAACATCAAACCCTTCTTGTTCTACTAAATGAATTACACCTTCAGCCACGGAATCAGCCTGTACTGGTGTAGCGACAAATGCAGTGCTAGATAAGTGACGATGACGCATCAATTGATGAATGGCTTTGTCTAAAATTTGGATATCTGGTTTTGATTCTGATGGCTTGAATACTTGTGTTAAGTGAATTTCTGGTTCATTTCCTAATGTTACCAATGCCGGGATTAGTTTCAGCGCAAATTTAGAATTAGGGCCTCCAGCCATTGGAATTAACCAACGGTTGAATTGGAGAGTGGGAGAAATTGTTGACAATTTACTATTGACAGTTGACTGTTGATAATTACCCAGTTTTACTAGTACTACATCACAGGTGGCTTGACGAATGATGGTATCAACAATGTCACCAAAAATGCGCCCTGGGGTGGAAGTGTTGCCTTTCCAACCCATTAAAATCATGTCTATTTGGCGTTCTTGGATAGTTTCTAAGATGGCTTGAGAAGCATCATGGGCGACACGAATTTGTGTATGTAAGGGAATGTGCCATTTTTTCGCTAAAACTTCAGCTTGTCGCAGTAAACGCCGACTTTTGGCAGTTCTGACTGGTGTTTCGGCTGGGGAACTGTGGCGCGATACTAACATTATTTGGACGCACTCTATTTCATAGTGGCGCTCACGAGCAATAGCGGTGGCCATTTTTAACAGAATTGGTACAGTATCAGGATTAGCAATGGGGACTAATAATCTACCTCTGCCAATACTCGGCGATCGCGTCTGGTAAACTACATAAGATGGATCTGCCTGCGGTGCTGGGGTAATGTTTTTACCGTTGAGATGGTCAGCTTCAGCACGAATAATATCAGCGCGGGTAATAATTCCTATTAATCTTCGCTTATCTACTACAGGTAAACGACTAATTTGGTAACGGTCAAGTAAATACAATACATTACTCAAGTTATGTATAGGTGTGACCGTTATCGGCGCATTGGTCATAATTTCTTTTAATAAGGTATTGTTTGGCAAGTTGCGATTAGCCAAGTTTGTTAAATCTGATTGGGTAACAATACCAACTAATTTACTATTTTGGACTACCGGAAAACCCCGGTGATGGGAACTAGAAAAGGCTTGTTTTGTTTCTTCTAAAGTTATGTCTGCATCCAGCGTTTCCACTTGTTTTTGCATGACATCTTTAGCTGTTAATGTAGTTAAAATAGCTTCTGTGGGCGCGACTTTACTCAGGTTAATACCTTTTAATAGCAACAGTCGATCATAAAGTGAACCGGGCATAACTTTATCTGCTACTAAGTATGCGACTACAGCCACAATCATTAAAGGTAAAACCAAGTTAAAATCTGTAGTCATTTCAAAGACAATCACAATTGCGGTGATGGGAACCTTAGAAACGGCGCTAAAAAATCCCCCCATTCCCGCCAAAGCATAAGTAGGTAGCGAACCTACTCCTAATAAATGGCCTTCCCAAACACCAACAACATGCCCTAAACAAGAACCTAAAATTAAACTAGGTGCAAATAATCCTCCCGGCGCACCAGAACCAAAGGCAATTAAAGTGAGGACAAACTGAGCAATAAACGCGATCGCAGCAACAGAACCACTAGAACTGCTAGTAATTATATATTCCCGTAAGCCAGTATTATTCCGAAAATATTCGGGCAGCATAGCGACGATAATTCCCGAAACAAATCCCGCCAAGGCAACTTTGAGCGGCAAACTAATATGTAATCTTTGATAAGATTTGATACTAAAAATTAAACCGTAATTAAATAACGCTCCTAATAAGCCAGCGACAATACCCAAGATTAAAAAAAACGGAATTTCTGGCAGAGAAAACTGACTTGATGATTGGATCATTTGCAGATTTAATTGCAAACTGCGACCACCCAATAATCGTGAGACAACACCGCCGATAAATGAAGCAATAATGGCGGTTCCTAAAGTTATGCCAGATAAATCTTGCAGTAATTCTTCAATAATAAATATGACACCTGCTAAGGGGGCGTTAAAAGCAGCTGCTAAACCTGCACCTGCACCCGCAGCAATCATCTGTCGCCGATGATCTGGGGACGTGGGAACAAAGCGACTCATCCCCGCCGCTAAACTTGCACCAACTTGCACAGTCGGGCCTTGTCTACCTAATGTTAACCCCGAACCAATCACAATCATGGCACTGAGTAACTTCACAGCCGCTACCCGCCAAGATAATTTGATGGGTACATTGGCTAAGTTAGCTTTGACTTGCGGAATACCACTACCAGAGGCTTCTGGTGCTAACCTCTGTACTAACCAGCCAGCCATGTAGCCAAACACTAAACCGACTATTGGTAAAGCTATCCATGCAGGGAAAACATGGGAAGTATGCACCCGCCATGCACCCAATACTCCTGCTCCGAATTTTAAGAATACCGCAGATAAAGCTGCTACAATCCCAATAACAGAAGCTTCAGCGATCGCTAAACCTTTTCTTGGCTGCCACCAACTACGCAAGCGTTGATTCAGAGCAGGAAGCAACATCATATAAATTTAATAATTGATTTCTGATTCCTGTTAATAGTTATACCTTGAAAAGAGGAACAGGAGACTAAAGGTATGGTTATTTTTATAGTAAGTGTTTAATTTATTTCACAACTCCATCGATATTGACATCATAGAAAAATGCGTCTACTTAACTTAAAATTAGCAGTTTGTAGATAAAATACATATCATTAAAGGGTCATGAATTAGCAACTATCAGGAACAATATTTTTGAACAAAGTTCATGCAATATTTATGCAAATTAGCGATTAAATCGCTTGTCAAACTCTGCAAAAGTTTGTTGCTGTTTACTGTTGTCAAGCACAGAAAAAATTACTCTTTGAAATCTGCCCCAAAATTGTCCTCCTGGTAATAAGATATCTGCAAAAATTTGAGCAACTATCGCTGGGTCATTTTTAAAGACTCCACATCCCCAAGCACCTAAAATTAACGTATCACAACCGTGTTCGGCGGCTAAACTCAAAACTTTTAATGCACGACTCATCAGAACTTCTGGTATTTGTACACTCAGGTGCTGCTGATTTTTTTGAATCATGCCAGCATTTGGCGCTGGACTGGTGATAAAGTTGACAAAATATGGCTGTTCTAATAGCTCTCCATCATCGTTTTTGAAAACTGGACAACTCGGAGAATAAATCATCCAATTTGAGTATAAAAGTGACCGTTCAGAACGATGAAAATCATAATATTCACGGCATTTCAACAGGCTTTTGTAAAGCGCAGAACTTCTGGCTAAACTTTCTTCTTGGGCTTGTGCGCCTTTGAGAAATCCACCACCTGGATTTTTTGCTGAAGCAAAATTTAAAACGCCAATTTGTGGCAATTTTCCACTTTTGGCTATGCGTTCAGATCCCATTAGCGTTGTCTCATTTCTCACTTCAAATTCAGTGTCTGAAAAAGGAGGAAGGCTTTTGAACACTTCAGATTCAATTTTGCATAGATTTTCAGGGCTGTAGCATTTTGTCGAATCTAAACAAGACTGTAATTCTTGATGAATGTGAACTTGATGGCCATTAGGACTAATGTAGCTACCAATTTCCAGAATTTCTAAGGTGCTTTTGGCAATGGTAATTCGTCTCATTGGTGTTATTTTTTCCACTTCTAGCGGATATGATTTTTAGAAAGGCTGTTGCTTTGTATTACATCAATAATACAATAAGGTCAGCCCATACTACAAAATTTTTTCCATTTGAGAGGGGAAATTTACTAGTACAACAAGGCAAAAGGAAAAAGAAATAATAACGATACCACAAGCCTTTTAGCAGTTTCTTATGGTCACTGAGTTTCGGCTTCGCTCAAATACCGTGTGGTCGAAGTGTGGTCTGTTTATTTACGCCGACCTGTACTAGTATCACAGATGATTTGGTGGTTAAGCCCTGATTCATCACCGCCACAAACGCAACATCTGATTGCTACCTTTGAGAAATTCCCAAGGTACATTGACAACTTCTGCGGAAATTCCCGCTTGATTTAAATCTTGGAGTAAATTATTTAACAAAGGATATGTTTGAGCATCTTTACCCTGCAACGGATAAATTCTGACTTCTTGAGAACAAACTCGATAAAGTTCTAAAATTGTTTGCCAGTGAAAAGCATAATCCAAGCAGTCACTGTAGAGAAACAACAAATTAGCACTTAATACCAAATCAAAGCTGCGATCGCTAAAAGGCAATTTTGGTAATACAGTCTGAATGTAGCGTCCTGCTTGGCAACCATTGGGATAATCTGCCAAAAATTTTTCTAATGCTATCTGGCGATATTCAGTTAATTTGGCAATATTTTGATAAAAATCCCAATTATAGTTATGGGTGACATCAGTCAATCTTTCCATAACATGAGCTAAATCGGCTTGTCCTTTGGCTTGCAAAGTTGTTGCATCGAAATTGAACACAATGTCACAAGCAACAGCATCAATACCCATTTGATGCAGTTCCGCTACAAAGGAAGCTGCACCCGCAGGACAATCTAAAATTTTTGCTGTTTGCCACTGCGATAAATCTAGGTCAAAAAATTTCACATACTCCGATAAAGTACGACCTAGAAATACAATTCTATCCAGTTGGAGAGCATCATTTATGCTAGTGGCAAAGTTCATAATGTTCGCTGTTTATAGCAAAGTGCTGAGTGCTGAGTAAAAATGCTAGTCCCACTTTCATGCTTGGCGATGAAACTTGTTTCATCGGGACTGCCTTCGGCTACACTTAATAATTTCTACTGGTAGTAGATAGTCCTTCGACTATTAAAGATGGGGTATAACAAGAACCATTCCAATCCGCATCATTACCTAATTCTACGACTTGTTTGAGGGCTGTGTAAACATTACCCGCAACCATTGTGTCTTTCACACGGCCAGTAACTTGACCGTTCTGTACACGGTAGCCCAAATCAATATTGATGGAAAAGTCTCCTGAAATTCCCCCACTACCGCCTAACATTTGATCAACAATTAGACCATTATCTAATTTGCGAATTAAATCTCGTAGTGGAGTTGTACCAGGTTGAATCAAGAAATTAAACAACCCAGGGGAAGGATAGCTACCCAAACCGGGACGAAAACCATTACCAGTGGAACCGCTACCGAGTTGACGGCCTGTGGTGCGATCGCCATAAAAATGCTGTAATATACCATCTTTGACAAACACTAAAGCCTTTGTCGGTGTGCCTTCATCATCAAAAGGGCAACTGTAAGGGCCTGCTTCCGGGTCTTGATAAAGTGTCAAACTAGGTGCAACAACTTGTTTACCCATGCGTTCCGCCCAAGGGGAAGCCGCTTCTAAGACACGTTTCCCGTTTAAAGCAGCTTGGGCAGTTCCCCACAGCATATCAGCCGCTTTAGAAGTAAATAAAACCGGCACACGACCATTAGGCGGTGCAACATTTTCTTGCGCCCAGACTAGCCTCTGTAAAATTTGATAAGCTAACTTTTCTGGGTCTAGGGTATTGCGTTGAGTTTGACCATCGGAAACACTTAAAAAATCATCACCCCGCACCCATTCGGCTGACATATAACAGCTGAGGGTAGTATCGGTGTAGTGACAATCTAGACCTTGACTATTCACAAGTCTAGTAGTTTCCACATCACATTCCCAGTCACTATTACATAGTACATCTGGGTAAGTATTGCGAATAATGGCGATCGCTTCTTTGCCCCAGTTGACTAAAACTTCTATCGGTACACTTTTCCCCACATCTGGGTAAGCGGGCTTTGAGTTAGTCACTAACTCGATTGTTTCCGGTTGATTTAGTTCACTCAAAGCCAAAGCCCGTTCCACCATAGCCTGTGGTGACACATCACCATAAGCTACCGTCAGTCCAGGGCGACCATTGCGCCATAACCGCAGCGTTGTACCTTCAGATTGGCTGGTTTCTAGCTGTTTGAGTCGGTTAGCCTCAAAAAACACCGGACGAGAAAGCGAGTGCGACTGATACACCTCAGCTGCTTCCGCTCCCGATTTGATGGCTAGTTCCAGCAGCTGTTCTGCTAGTGTATCGTGTGAGAAATTTTCAGAACCCATGACCCTTGGTGAATTGTGGATTTCGGATTTTGAACTGCAAGCAAACGCAGATAATTATCCCAAATCATTGGTGCATATCCGCGCAAATCAGCAATTTGCTTTTGACAACGGAGATGGACGCAGATAATTATCCCAAATCATGGGCATCTATCAGCGTGCCATCAATGCAGAGAATTCCCCAAAAAATCATCGGTATGTATCAGTTTGTACTTAGAGGCTAGGGAGTAGGGAGTAGGGAGTAGGGAGTAGGGAGTAGGGAGTAGGGAGTAGGGGAAGAAGGAACAGAAAAAGGTAGGGATTTTTCCCTATATGCCGTTTTATCTTGGATTCCCTACTCCCCACTCACCACTCCCCATTCCCTCATTCACAGCAAATTCATCTCTTGTAACAGCCAAAACCCAGCAAAAGATTCTGCTTGAGGACTTGACTGTATACCAATAAAATGCACTCCATTGGCTTTTTGTTTCGCTTCGGCAAAACCTTGGGTTTCTGCTAAGATTTTGGGATTTTTGATATTTGCCAAAATCCAACTTTCCGTAGCACCAGTTTCTAAAATCAACCTTGTACCAGCACTATCATCAACTCTTAAAAACGCCAACTCTAAACCAGACATCCAGCCAGCTAAAGGTAAAGCCCTGGGTGAGAAAATTAAAACTCCCGGAATGCGCGTTTCTGGGGGTAATTGCGCCATTTCTAGGGGGAAAGCTTCACCAAAACCAACATCCCATTCTGGCATTTCTGCTAATTCCGCCGCCGATAAGCTGACAAACACCCATTGCTGTCCTTCTAAAGCATCAGGTAAACGCTGCGGTAAAGGGCTGTCTAAACGCACAGAAGGGTTAGTTCCGCCTTGATAACCCGGTTCTTGTGGGTAAACTTCTGCCATTCGCTGTTGTAGCCATTGGTTCAGCAACAAAGTGCGCCGACTGGGTTGGGCTGGAATACCCAAATCTTGGCAAGCTTTCGTAATCATATTGTTCATTTGGCGGCGGAAAAAGCGGACTTTTATAGGTGCTTCTCCGGCTTTGTCAATTGCTTCCTGCAATGCTGTCCGCAACCAGCCCGAATTGACTTGGGTGCTAGGACAATATTGAGCGTAGCGAAATAACGAATCTGTTTGCGTCCGAATATCCAAGGGACTTTCACAGATGACAACTTCCCAAACTTTTTTTTGATTTTCATCCAAAATTGGACGAGAGTAAAAATCGAGTTCCCAAATACTGCCCATGTTATGCCGTCAAAATCTGGCGAGTTTATATTTTGCTTATATCTTGATCATACGAGGCTTAGGGCAGTAAGGAGTATTGTGGTCTGATCAGTTGAGCTAACAAGATGAAGTTAAAGCGATCGCTCGGAAAAATTGTGATAACTTAACATTTTAGAAAATTATCCGTCAATAAATCTTGACTATAATTCGTCATTTTATCAGTAATATCACGGAAGGCTGAATTATCAAGCTAAAGCTATCTTGTACCGGAAATATACGGTCATTTCCGTGTATTGACTGATTCCTACAAAAATAGTCAAGGTACATCTATGAGTTTCACCACAACTAAGAACACTGCAATTAGTGAACTATTAAGAACGGAAAGTGCAAATAGAGATATTGACTGGCTTAAAGATAGTTTAAATGCAGCAATAGAACTAGAGTTAGCAACTTTACCGCCATATCTTTGCGCGTGGTGGTCAATTAAAGATGATCAAGAAACTGCTGCTAAGTTAATTCGTACTGTGCTGATGGAAGAAATGCTGCACATGGGATTAGTTGCTAATATGCTGACAACTATCGGTGGTACACCAAAAATTAATAGTGTTTTACCAAGCTATCCCGGTAATTTACCAGGAGGAGTCAGACCTCAGTTAACGGTATATTTAGCAGGTTTAAGTAAAACTTATTTAGACGAAGTTTGTAAGCAAATCGAATATCCTGAAAGTGGGCCGATTGCTTTTTTTGGTGGTGAAACTTATCCTACAATTGGCGCTTTTTATGATGCCATTCTAGTGGCTTTTCAAGAACTCAAACCAGCAATGTCTGGTGCTAATCAACTAACTGATGGTTCAGTCGGTGGACATCAGTTATATGCTATCAATACACTAGCTGATGTCGAAAAAGCGATTACAGAAATTAAGGTACAAGGAGAAGGAACTGCCCTATCCCCAGATGCAGAAGGATTTGGTGGTGAACTTGCCCATTATTACAAATTTGATGAGATTTCTCATGGTCGGAAATTAGAGCAAGTTGATGGTGTTTGGCGGTATTCTGGTGCAGTTATACCCTTCCCTGATACATACCCAATGGCACAAGTTCCTGAAGGTGGTTGGCAAAATCCATCCCCAGAAGTCAGCGCATTGTTAAATCAATTTAATAGTGCTTTTAAAGCAGTTTTAGATGAACTCGAACTAGCTTGGACTACTGGCAATCAAGATAAGCTGGGTAGTGCAATTGGATTGATGTTTAGTTTGAAAACACCTGCTATTCAACTTATGCAAATTCCTTTACCTGATGGTAGTGGTAATTATGGCCCAGATTTTCTAATTTATTAACATTGAGACATCAAAATCTGGTAACGCACAATTAAGGCATGATTTTCATTGGATGGGTGATAAAACCCATCCTGATTTTTTGAGACTTAACTCTGTAACCTATCACCTATCACCTGTAGGATTCATATTTGATTTGGGAAAAAAATCAGTACACCCAGAGCAGGCTTCTTTCCTACTCCCTGACTACACAGCTAGATTCAGGAATCAAACCATATTCCCATATCACCTGATATAACTAAATTCCTGCACCATCAAGAAAGTCTTCAATCACAGCATTGCTATTGACTTTACTGTTGTAGAGTATTTCGAGTTCGCTATGTACCGCAGTTGGTAATTCTAATGGTGACTGAGTTTCTAATTCTTCTAGCTGTTTTTCGAGATTTTTGACACGTTCAAATAGCGCCCGAATCGCTTCTGCTTCTACATCTCGAATTTTATTATGAGCTAACAGATCAACATTGATGTTATTTTGACGAGTCACTCTTCCGGGGACACCCACAACAGTAGTATTACTCGGCACATCACGTAAAACTACAGAACCGGCTCCGATACGGACGCGATCGCCTATAGTAATATTGCCTAAAACTTTTGCGCCAGCCCCCACCACTACATGACTACCTAATGTCGGGTGGCGTTTACCGCTTTCTTTACCAGTCCCACCCAGGGTAACACCTTGATAAATTAAAGCATAATCACCGATAATTGCTGTTTCACCAATTACTACACCCATACCGTGGTCGATAAATACTCCTTTACCAATCACTGCCCCTGGATGAATTTCTACGCCTGTAAAAAATCGGCTGAGATGGGATACAAACCGGGGAAAGAAAGGAACGTTTTTTTTATACAACCAATGTGCTAAACGATGCAAAATCAAGGCTTGGAATCCAGGATAGCAGAATAAAATCTCCAGCCAGTTACGGGCTGCGGGGTCGCGCTCATAAATTGTTTGCAAGTCAGTTAGTAACATAACTTTGTTGTGGTTGTTTTGAGTGGGAAATCACGAAACCAAAATAATTCCTGTGAAAGATGAACTCATTTGGAGGATTTTGTAGGATAATCTACGGTAAAACGATAGGCTTATAGTTATTAGTTCTTGATAAGTCGGATGCTAACACATTCGACAGCAAGACAAAATTAATTTCGCATAAAATGCGAAAAAGCAGTCGATAAACCGTAGTATTTTGATTGAGTACAAATCTTGAATAGCCAAAATTACGCTCTCCTGGATCTGTCTTCTAAAGTTGAATACGCACTCTTAGCACTTTTAGAACTGGCCAGCCACCACGAAAAAAAAGTACCTCTGACTATGGGCGAAATCACCTCTAAGCAACCTATACCTGAGCGATATTTAGAGCAAATTCTGACCAATTTGCGGCGTGCAGGTGTAGTTCAAAGTCAACGCGGCTCAAAAGGTGGTTTCCTCTTGGTTCGTGAACCTTGGCAAATTACGGTGTTGGAGATTGTCACTTTAGTAGAAGGCGAACGCAAAGAGAAAGAACAATCTGAGGCTCCCACATTAGAAAGGCGCTTAGTTCACGAAATTTGGGAACAAGCCAATGTGGCCTCGATGGAAGTGTTGAATCGCTACACTCTCCAAGACTTGTGTCAAGAAAGAGAAGCTCGTTTACAGCAGAGTCCGATGTATTACATCTAGAAAGTTTGAAATCTGAAGTCTGAAATTATTAACTATCCAGCTTTTAGCAAGATAATATCAACACCTAGGAGTCCTCTGATGCGAATAGCAAAAGATATTACCGAATTAATTGGACGAACACCTTTAGTGAGGTTGAATAAGATTCCCCAGGCTGAAGGGGCGGTTGCAGAGATTTTAGTGAAGCTAGAGAGTATGAATCCGGCTTCTTCTGTGAAAGACCGAATTGGCATCAGTATGATAACAGAAGCAGAAGCAGCAGGCTTAATTCACCCTGGTAAGACGACCTTAGTTGAGCCTACCTCTGGAAATACGGGCATTGCTTTAGCAATGGTGGCGGCGGCTAAGGGATACCATCTTATTTTAACGATGCCCGACACGATGAGCCAAGAACGAAGGGCAATGCTGCGGGCTTATGGCGCTCAACTAGAGTTAACGGCTGGCGTGGAAGGAATGCGCGGCGCGATCGCACGGGCTGAAGAAATTGTGGCTCAAACCTCTGATGCTTATATGTTGCAGCAATTCCGCAACCCAGCCAACCCCAAAATTCATGCCGAAACCACAGCCGAAGAAATTTGGGCGGATACCGAGGGGAAAGTAGATATTTTAGTGGCGGGAGTCGGTACTGGTGGGACAATTACTGGCGTTGCAGAAGTGATTAAACAACGCAAGCCCTCTTTTCAGGCGATCGCAGTTGAACCCAGCAACAGTCCCGTACTCATCGGCGGAAAACCAGGGCCACATAAAATTCAAGGTATCGGCCCTGGTTTTATCCCAGCAATTTTCCGTCTAGAACTGGTAGATGAAGTTATTCAAGTCACCGATGATCAAGCGATGGCCTATAGCCGACGTTTAGCCAAAGAAGAAGGGTTACTCTCTGGGATTTCTTCTGGCGCTGCTTTATATGCTGCGCTGGAAGTGGCAAAACGACCAGAAAACGCCGGACGCTTGATTGTTATGGTACAACCTAGCTTTGGCGAACGTTACCTCAGCACTCCCCTATTCAAACAACCGGATGATAGTGAATGGTGATATATATTAGGACTTACGCATAAAAACGCAAAATCAAGGGTTTTGGTGAGGGTGTAGAGATACAGGGTGTATGTATTACGCTACACACCCTTACACCCGATCTTGGTGCGTCAGTCCTGATACTATGTCTGGTCAAAGACTGATCATCAAGACGGTTCCGTAACCAATTATCATCACATCAATAGACTTCAGACTTCTATCAATCACCTTGAGGATAATCATTCCACAAAGTTGTAATTTCCCGTAAACTTTGGTGATTTCCATTACCTAAAATTAAATGATCTAGCAACGGAATACCTAATAATTGCGCTCCGGCTAATAATTGGCGTGTTAATTCTATATCTTCTTGGCTAGGTTCAACATTCCCAGAAGGATGGTTGTGGGCAACTATAGCGCGTGTTGCACCTTGACGAATGACTTCCCGAAAAATTTCCCGTGGCGAAGCTAAAGTTTCGGTCGCCGTACCAATGCTAATAACTTGTGTACCTAATAAACGGTTTTTAACATCTAATAACAATACAGCAAAATGTTCTTGCGCTTGCCACATCAAATCTTGACTGAGTGCAGCCGCAGCTGCCATTGGACTATCAATTGGTACACCATCTTGAGGACGTGATTGAAATGCACGTTTGCCTAATTCCACCGCCGCTAAAATAGTTGTGGCTTTTGCTGGGCCAATACCAGGAACTTGCATAAGTTCTGCTGGTGTGACTTCTCTTAAAACTGCTAATGGGTCACGTTGATGTTTGCCTAATTCTTGCAAAAGATATTGTCCTAAACCCACTGCTGAAAGTTTTCCCGGCCCTTGACCAGTACCTAAAAGAATTGCAATTAATTCCGCCGTTCCTAAAATTTTCGGGCCATAAGTCATCAAACGCTCACGCGGACGTTCATTTGTCGGGATATCAGCAATTCTTAGGCAATAGGTCATAGAAGCATTCAGAAAATAGTTACCGAGATGGAACTATTTTTATTTATCCCTTGTTTGCGCTCTAAATTATCTTAAGTTGGGAAAATCTTTAATTTTTCAAGAGAGGCTAGAGGGTAGGGAGTAGGGAGTGGAGAGTGGGGAATGGAGAAGAAGATGTTTGTTTCATCGGTGCTGGGTGTGCGCTGATACCAATTCACGCAATTACTGATACAAATCACCTTCTCTGAGCCTCTGCTTGCTTTGCGATCGCCGAGCGAAGTCGAGGCGCTGGTTGCATATCTGTATCATGTTTAAAGTGAAATGGTATGACACAGGCACTTTTAAGTAATACCAATTTGAAAAATGATTGCGACAAATGGGTTACTGAAAAGCTCACCAGTAAGCAATTTCCCAATCCAACATCTAAAATCCAAAATGTTATAACTCCGTCTTTCTCCTATTCCCGACTCCCTACTCACAATTCCCCTATTTCCCCTTACGCTCCTTCTACAGCCGCAACTACACCAAAAATCAGAAATAAGCATCCACCAATAAAGGTAAGTTGGCGTTCAGAAATGCGTCCGGCAATGAGTTTACCACCAAGAACTGCGATCGCAGCACAAATACTATGTCCTAAAACTGCTCCAACTGTTACCCCAATTGGGTTATTACCAGCAGCTAAAGCAATAGTAGCAATTTGTGTGCGATCGCCCCACTCTGCCATAAATGTTAGTAAAAAGGCTTCGGTGACAATTGCCCAAGGTGTTTTGCGTTTGGGTAACTGTGCATCTGCTTTTTTAACTGCGGCTTCTGCTTCTTCGACTACATCTGTATCACAACTAGCAGCAGTCATTTTACTTGCGTCGTACAACAACTTAATACCGAAGGCAATAAACAAAGCAATTTCAGCGTAATGAATGTAAACTTTTGGCAGCAATGATGCAGCTTGTCCAAAAACTACCGATAGGATAGTCATCGCTGCTAAGGCGGCTGTCACGCCAGCAAATACCAACCGCCGCGAATGGTGCATTGACAAAATCACAGCGATAAAAAAAGTTTTATCACCAAGCTCAGAAACGGTAATTAATAATAAACCTGCGGTAAAAGCTGTTAACACTCTTTCAAGCTCCTCAATCATTGTTAGCGATGTGAGCTTGAAGAGAGCCAAAAGACCTCACCAAGCTCACATCTTGTCTGTGAACTTAGTGAAGGTCTCGCTGTCAAATACTTAAATTTGATATCTGAACCAGGTTCATCACCAGTATGTTGATTCAGATAAACTGGCTTGATGCCAGTAGCTACTCCCCTTCGATTAAGTTAAGTATTACATCTCTCTCCCAATAGAGTCAAACAATTTTGGATTTTGGATTTACGATTTTGGATTGACTGCACCGATTCCGGGATGCAGCTTGTGGATTTTAAATTGATGATTTTGGATTTGTTCCACCCACAAGGGGCGGGGCATGAACCGAAATAATCTAAAATCTAAAATCTAAAATTGGCTCGGTCAATTCATTTATGTCTCAGAAAATTGACCTTCTGCTACTATTTCAGCCAGTACCTATTCCTACTACATCTCGTAACAAGCGACAATTAGGTTGAATTAACTTACCGGAACGCAGCACTGCAACGGGAATCAGTCTTTGTTTCGCTTTTAATGGTTGTGCTAAAGCATCAAAAAGTAAACAATCACTTTCTACTAACTTGAGAATTGTGATATCTGCAATCGAACCAACTTTTAAAGTGCCAATTTCTGCATCAGCTTTTAAAACACGGGCTGGGTTAATGGTGACAGCAGCGATCGCATCTGTTAAATTTAATCCCAATGCCATTAATTTAGAAATTCCGCCACACAAACTATAATTCAACGTTGAATCATCATGCAGGCTCTTGAAATTACCGTGAGCGTCACTGCTAATAGTGTAAGGAAATACGCCTTGCGCCATCATCCGCTTTGCCGTCTCAAAGCTAAATTTTAATCCATGTCCTAAATCTAATAAGATGCCTCGCTCAATTGCTGCATACAACCATTCTGGAACTTGAGTGCGCTTTCCCAGCAACCCATCTGGTTGACAACTGTAGCAGTGACCTAAAATATCTCCCGGTTTCATGTATGACAGGGCATTTTCTACTACCTTTTCGGGGTTTGGGCGATTAGTTTCATCTACTGGAAACAATTCTCCTGTGTGAACATATAAGGGTAAATTAGTGCGATCGCCTACTTCTCTGGCTAATTTTAGTACGTCCATTCCCCAACGTGATATTGAGCCGGAATCTGCGTGGACTTTAAAACCCCGCACAATTTGGGGATTTGCCTGCGCTACCTTAATCAAGGTTTCTATATCTATGTTTTCGGGACTTTCTAACCCTGAAACCGTGTCACCAATCGTTTGGGCTATGGCATGATTAACTAATAAAAAACTACGGACATCGGTTTGTGATTTCTCCCCAATATCTGATTTAAAGCCAGCAAATGTAAAAGGACTACTACTGCCTTGGTCAACAATTGTGGTTACACCAGCATTAATTCCTACATCATCGGCTGGCACTCCAAATGTTGTTTTCCATTCATAAACATGAACGTGTAAATCAATAAATCCAGGACAAATTAAATAATTACCTGCTGCAAATGTTAGCTGGGATTTATAAGTTTTTAACTGTTTGGTAATTGCCGCAATTTTACCATCACAGATAGCAATATCAAAACGACCATTCAGTGATTGACTGGGGTCAATCACCCAGCCATTGAGTAATACCAAATCGTAATATTTGAGGTGATTTTCCATAAAAGTTTACGAGGTTAAAATAACCCCGTATCTTGAAAAAAAGAAATTAATCATTAGGAAGTTCTGCTATTTCTTGCAACACATACAACAACTGATGAATTTCTTCAATGGTGTTGTAGTGTGCTAATCCAATTCGTAGTAAACCACCACTATTTTCTACACCTAACCTCTCTATTAAACCTAGCGCATAAAAATGACCATGCCATGTAAAAATACCGCGATCGCCTAATGCTTTGGCGATAGTTTCAGGGGTTTTATTCGCTAGTCTCACGCCTACTGTTGGTGTCCGCCAAGCAAAACGAGTCGAGTCAGTTATTCCATAGCAGCTTAACCCAGGAATTTCTAAGAGTCCAGCAATTAATTTATGACTTAGTTCCCGTTCGTATTGTTGGATAGCTGACATGGCTGTAAGTAAAGCCGCACGGCGACTGTGATAAGCCGATGTAATACTCGCTGGTTCTGATGATTTGAGAAAGCGGGGACAACTAAAGGTTTGTAACCCTTCTTTGTCGGCTGTAATTAAAGCTGTAACTAGTTCGTTATCAATTGCAGGTGAAACATGACAACCAAGTTTAGTTAAATAGTTAATTGCTGCAACTACCCCAGCTAAACCTTCATGATTCAAAGTTCCTGTTTCCCAGCGTGAGGGAACTTCGTCGGGTGCAGGTTTAACTTTATAGGGTTGCAAGCGTTCTAGATGTTCTCGTTTACCGTACAAAATCCCAATATGGGGGCCAAAAAATTTATAAGCAGAACAAGCTAAAAAGTCGCAATCTAAACTATGGACATTAATTGGTGCGTGGGGTGCATAGTGGACTGCATCGACAAATACCCAAGCACCAACACTGTGAGCTAAATTGGCGATCGCAGCAATATCATTAATCGTACCCACCGCGTTAGAAGCATAACTGACGGCGACTAATTTTGTTTTTGGGTTAATCAGCCGTTCTAGTTCATTCATGTCTAAGGTGCAGTCATCAACATTAATATCGACAACGCGGATAATTACACCTTTTTCTTCCAACGCATACCAAGAAGAAACATTGGCATAGTGATCTAGCCGCGTCACAATAATTTCATCACCTGGCTGCAATTCTCGACCGATCGCCCGGCTCAAACTAAAGGTGAGAGTGGTCATATTTGCACCAAATACCACCTCATCACTATCACATCCGAGAAAATCTGCGATCGCTGCACGAGCCGAGTTAATCGTCGCATCTGTACGCGCACTGGTGGCAAAATACCCATGAGCATTAGCATTTGACCTCACCAGATAGTCATTCATTGCATCTAATACCGCCCCCGGTACTTGCGTTCCACCTGGCCCATCGAAAAAAATCGCAGGTTGATTATTGATTTTTTGTGTTAGTGCGGGAAACTGGCTACGTATCCATTTCAAGTCAAGCGGTTCCATAGCAGACTCCTAAATTAATCATGTTTTACTTATATAGGACTTACGCAATAACCCTCTCAAATCCTCTTAACTTCGTGTCCTACCCTGCGGGAAGCCGCTATCGCGTCTATGCGTTCTTTGCGGTTCGTTTTTTCATGATTTTGCGTAAGTCCTGTTATATTTAGTTCGCGCCGCAGTTTTTTAAAATACCTTCTATAATATTTCCCCTAACTTTGATTCAGCTAGAATACCTCAGCAAAAAAATATACTCGGCTCTCAGGTTCAAGATAACTATTAATTCCGTAAAAAGTGTTTCTGCTTAAATGTAGTTAATAATATTTAATTATTGGTAAGAATACAAAATACAGGAATAGTAGTTGTCAGATTTTAATAACTACTATTCCTAGAATATTAAAATTTATATCCCGGAAAAGCCTGATTGATGCTTCAAGAGTCATATTTGTAAATCCTGAATGCGCTCTCTTGCTAAGTTAAAAGTACATTTGCCTGAAATTTTAATAGCAAAATTACCTATTAATTTATTTCGCTACAATTATTATAGTTACTGTTGAAAATTACTGAATCAGTCTAATAGTTGATATGGTCATACGTTTTCCTATAATTGCAGCTACTTTTATGGCTGCTAGTATTAGCATCGGTACACTTTTAGGCGCTGCCACCCCGGCTTCAGCCCAAGAGGTTATAACTTGTTCTAGCCGAGATAATCAGAGAAATACTTGTTCTGTACCCGGTAGAGGTAGAGTGAGATTTATAAGACAATTATCTAACGCTAGTTGTCGAGACAATTGGGGCTACCGAGGAAATCGGATCTGGGTACGAAATGGTTGCCGCGCTGAGTTTGCAGTAGGTAATGGCAGAAATGGTAGGTATGACAGAGACGATAGATATAACCGAAATGGTAGGTATGACAGAGGCGATAGATATAACCGAAATGGCAGGTATGACAGAGATGATAGATATGACAGAAATGACCGTTATGACAGAGACAATAGATATGACAGAAATGACCGTTATGACAGAGATGATAGATATTACAGATAGTTAACTGTGAGTAGAAAATATTCACTACTATCTGAAAAATACTACTTTTAGCAGATGGCGATCGCTGTGGAAAATACATCACTCAATTTAGGCGATCGCTTTTATTTTTACCCCCTATTAAACCTGATTGACTCAATCATTAATCTAGAGGCTGGTACATTGAAGGCGCGAATGTACAGGTATTCAGGTATCTCAGTAATGGTGCTTTTAGTGGGGGAGTATTTGACTGATAGCTTATGATTGGAGAGAAACTCCAGTACGTATATCAGGTCAGATTCGATGCAATCAAGCCAGGTAAAGCAAAAATTTCAGGCTTTGTGGACTGCCTTAGTTTTACTCAGTGTATTTTTTTGTGTGGAATTGAGTGCAGGAATTTGGAGCCACAGTCTGTCTCTATTAGCAGATGCTGAACACATTCTCTCGGATGTCGCAGCGTTGGGTTTAGCACTAGTAGCTTCCTGGCTATCTCAATCTATATCGAAGCACAATGTATTGGGACGCTACCGATTAGATATTTTGGCAGCCTTGGTCAACGGGATTAGTTTAGCTTGTATTGCTGGCTGGATTGTTAAAGAGGCTTTGGAAAGATTGCAATCTCCAGATGTGGAGATTCTCGGTATACCAATGTTGACTACAGCCTTGATTGGCTTGGGGATTAACAGTTTTAATGCTTTGTATCTACATGGATGCAGTCATCAAGACTTGAATATTCGAGGTGCCTTTCTGCATCTGCTGGCTGATGTTGCTAGTTCCGTTGGTGCGGTGTTAGCTGCGATCGCAGTTATCTGGCTAAATTGGACATGGGCGGATGGAGTTATCAGTTTATTAGTAGCTGCGCTAATCGCTATTTTTGCAGCGTATTTAGTCATTCAAAGTATAAAATGCTTGCGCGGTCAAATTACTGATATTACTAATGCTGCTTGTATGTGCAGTTTACCAGCCGAAGAATGTAGCGATCGCACCCAAGCAGAGAAAATTTTATTTCCATCTCTCGAAGAGATGATTCGATAGATTTGTATTAAGTTAGAACTTACGCACAAAGATTGTCTGTGGAGACTGGGTGAAAGGGTTTGAGGGTATAAGGGTTTTGGATAAGTACACCCCCATACCCTTGATTTTTCGTTTTACTGCGTAAGTCTTATAAGTCAATACAGTTCATACCATTTTGGATTTTAGATTTTAGATTTTGGATTGGGTAAGGGTTGATCGGTAAGCTTTTGAGTCATCCATCTGCCGCAATCATTTTTTAATTTGGTATCAGTTACGACAACAACTTAGACTGGTGTAGGTTGGGTGGAGGAACGGAACCCAACATTCACGCATACTTTGTTGGGTTACGCGATCGCTACACCCAACCTACTATTCTCTTAACTAGGTATCAGAGCTTTCTACAGGCTAAGTTAAAAATTTTTCCTCAGATTACTTTACAAAACGCAATGTTTACCTTTAAGATATGTAACAACAGGTAAAAACACCTGAAACATACATAACAAAAGCAATCATAAAGACATGACAGCAACCTTACAACAGCGCAAAAGCGCCAACGTATGGGAGCAGTTCTGCAACTGGATCAC
>NZ_JACJQW010000030.1:0-105368 GCF_014696905.1 Nostoc sp. FACHB-190 | reverse complement strand
CTTATGAGCAACGGTATCGAGAGCGTGTAGTTAACAACCTCAAGAAAAAAGCTTTGGCTTTTGGTTTGGAACTTACCCCCATTTCTGACTCAACGCAATGTGTTTCTTGAGAGACGAATGGTAAAACTTTGAAATCGCTGACCAGTCGCGCCATGATATGGTATCCCTTCACTACATCATTCAGATTACGAGCACGATTAATATAAGCATGACTTCCAAGCATCTGTTCCTGAAATGTCACAATTGATACAGCAAAATCTGATAGTGGGTAGTGAGCTATGCGCGTTGAAAGGTTAATGTAATCTTGCCCTGCTTGTCGCTGAAGAATACTCAGATGATCTGTATCCAACAAATATCTTATAGCTCATCTTGTGCTTCGAGCAAAGACTCCTCTCCTTGTCGAATTGCTCGTCCGTAAGCAAGTACCTCTTCAAAAGCAGGTTCATCCTTGAAAGAACCTGTAATTTGTTGCAGCCAATTCATCGGTTGAGGAACCGCAATTTGCTTCTGCAATTCAGCTATCGCCGCTTCTATTACTGCAAGCCGTTCTTCTAAAGAAGTATTAGCAGCCATTTGGGTTTCCTAATGGTTACTGATTATAAGGATAATGAGTTAGAAAGGCTTTGACAATCTTTCGGATATCGATCGCCTTTTAGTTGGATTTTAAAATGTGCGATCGCTCTTGCATCCAATCCTGTAAAATTCCATTGACTAACGGTTACGCTCACCAAACGCAAATAACCTCGGTAACTCAACCGATTAACTTGTTACGTTCTGGTGCAGCTTGATTGTTAGGCACATTTTATACTAAACTCTAACAAGTTCCATTAGTGGTTCAAAAGAATATAGGGCTGGTCTTCTTCCAGATGCTTCTTCCAGTGTCGTAAGAAGATTTTTTTCCAGAAGTATTCTAGTGAATCTTGCAGCAGTGGCAGGTGGAATACCACTGTTAGTTGTGAATTTATTGTTCCTGAACACTGGATTTGTAAATACGAAATCAAGCGCATTTAGACTCCATTTTGAGGATAGATTTTCTGAAAATATATTTTTCATTTTTTCGTATAACTGACTTATATTTTCCGCAATTTCAAGATTTTTAATTGCCTGTTGTTCAATTGCTTCTAGAAAAAAGTTACTCCATCCTTCCCAGTCATTATTTTCAGAAACATTTCGCATAGCATTTATATATAAACCTTTGTTTTCCTCTAAATAACCACTAATGTAGAAATGCGGCTCTGATATTGTTCCAAAGAACCATAGCATTAACGTAATTAACATTCTACCTATGCGTCCATTGCCATCCTTAAAGGGATGCAATGCCTCAAACTCAACATGCGTTATAGCAGTTTTTACTAATATTGGATGCTTGCTGTGTTCAATATATTTAAATAGTTCATCCAACCCATCTTGTAGCTTTTCAGGACTAATTGGAACGAACAATATATTCCTTTTTAATGTGTCTGCTATATAATTTTGCTCTTTCTTAAATTCACCAGGTGACTTTGATGATCCTCGACCAAACCATAACAACCTCTCATGAATCGTTTTTATCAAGAATAGAGAAAGAGGATAGCCGTCTTTCATCATTTTCTGAACTGACTTTAGTGCTCTTTGATAAAGTAGAGTCTCAATAACTTCCGATCTAACATTTGGGGAAATTTCTAATTTGTCATCATGATCTGCTTCGTACTTTAGAATCTCATCCATTGTACTAACAGTGCCTTCCATTCTTGAGGATATAACGGCTTCTTGGTTCCTTAGAGGTGCTAAGAGTATTTCACTATTGTGCATATTCTTTAGCATCTGGTCATATCGAGCTACTGCATCAGTTGCTTTCACTAATGACGCTATAAATTTTTCATAATCTAGACTACCCGGTGGAAATTTACCGTAGTGGTAGTTTACTGCATTATCTAAATTGAGTTCCACTGCTCTACAACCCCAGTCGCTTTGATTTGACGTTAATATATAAGCATATATTAACGTCAAATAATATAGATATCAATATTTATTAAAAAATGAGAGACAAGAGGACTAGACATGAATGGATTTATCTCAAATAGCTTTGTCTATCATTTTCCTCCGCTTCTGAGAGACAAGAGGGCTAGACATGAATGGATTTATCTCAAATAGCTTTGTCTATCATTTTCCTCTGCTTTTGAGAGACAAGAGGGCTAGACATGAACAGGCATAATCTTTAAAACCGCAACTCTCTTTGTCTGAGAAGTGTTGCTTGTGTGTTTAACTTTCCTGGTCAGCAGTTACTGATCGCCTGTTAGTTAGATTTTAAAGCTTGCGATCGCTCTTCTATCCAATTTTGTAAAATCGGGTTAACTAACTCTGGTGCTTCATCTTGGGGGCAATGTCCTACTCCTTCTAAGGGAATGAATTTTTCTACTGACGGGTAGTTAGCTAAATCTCGACCTAAATTTACTGGTTCCCAAGGGTCGGCGGTTCCCCATAAAATAATTGTTGGACAAGTTAATAATGGCAGTAAGTCTTCTGGTAACGGCCCTGTGGAGTATGAGGTAAATGCCAAAAACACCGCCACAGCACCAGGATCTTTGGCTGGCGCGGTGAGAATATCGACTAATTCATCTGTGACTGTCTCTGCATTGATATAAGCTTGCAGCAAGATTTTTCGCACGGTTTTGGGTTTGGCGACTTGATTAAAAAAGAATTGCCCAATTGGTTTAATAGATAATACCCTTTGTAAAATTGGCGCACCTACACGCCGAGTCCAAGGTAAGGTGGCGCGTTTGCGATCGTGTAATAATCGCAAGGAACAGTTAATTAATGCTACTCCCAAGGCAATATCCGGCGAAGTGACTGCGGCTTGCATCGCTACAATGCAGCCAATGGAATTTCCCACTAAAAAAGCTGGTTCACCTACCACTTCCCGACAAAAGTCTGCTACTTGCTGTCCCCACATTTCTAAGGTGTAGGCAATTGTTTCACCCGGCTGAGGTTTAGCTGAAGCACCGAAGCCAAGCAAATCTATGGCATAAACCCGACAAGTTTGGGCTAATACTGGTATGTTTTTACGCCAATGCCATCCAGAAGCGCCAAAGCCATGCACTAAAATAACGGCAGGCCCGGTTGTGCCTTGAGTTTGGTAGCAAATTGGGAAGCCCTGCCATGTCCAAGTTTTTGCGGTAAAAGTCGTTGTCGAAGTCTTCATAGAAAATCTGTATTTTTATTTACTAATTTTAATATTTCGTAATATTTTTCGTGAGTTATCTTAAATTGTAGAAGTAATTTGTAAAGATTTTACAATTAGAAAAATAAAAACCAAGATAAAATAGTAACTATCTTTACTTTAAAATAAGTATAAAGGCTGAATTAAATTTATTTGGAATTGAGTCAAAGTTTTGATAAATATGAGTTGTGACAATTACTCACTAATATCTAGATTGTAATATTTTTACCAACGGTTTTATATTCAGTAGTTTTACAATTTACGGTTTCTCGGTTGATCTCTACAATCATTTGGTATCGAGCATCGGCATCAGGTGGTTGGCTGCCAGAAAAATGACGCTAAATTTCACCTAGACTTTTGTTCCTAGTTCCTTCTGGTTCACGAAGATGACAATACTAGAAACAATTTATACTCCTGTTGGGGGTTATGCCCCGGATTTTGAACTGCCTGGAACTGACGAAAAAGTGCATCACCTCAGCCGTTATTTAGACAAATTTCAGGCGGTTGGCGTTGTTTTTATGTGCAACTACTGTCCTTATGTCAGTCTATATTTAGACAAGCTCAAAAAAATTCAAAGGGAATTTGCCGCCAGTGGCTTTACCCTGATTGGGATGAACGGCTGTGATACTCATAATTACCCGACAGAAAGCTTTGAACAAATGAAAGCTTTTGCCGAACGTCACCGTCTAAATTTTCCTTACCTGTGGGATTCGACTCAAGATGTTACCCGGAGTTTTGGCGCGATTACAACGCCGATGGCTTTTTTAATCGATAGTCATGGGATGGTGCGTTATAAAGGGAAAATTGACAGTGATCCGCAAGCACCATCATCTTTTAGAGAAGATTATTTGCGAAATGCGATCGCTGCTTTATTTAAAAATCAAGCAATTAACCCCCAAGAAACAGAACCGGCAGGAACTACATTGATTTGGCGCAACTAGACAGAGATAGTCATTGTGCTGCTATCTTAAATTGGAGGCAATTGCAACTTTTTCGATAAAGCGTAACTTCATGGGAACGAATTACCGACGGGTTTTACTCAAACTAAGCGGTGAAGCCTTAATGGGCAACATGGGCTATGGTATTGATCCAGAAGTGGTCAAAGAGATAGCACAAGAAGTAGCAGAGGTGATAGCCACTGGCGTTCAAATCGCCATAGTCGTTGGCGGCGGCAATATTTTTCGTGGCGTAAAAGCGGCATCGGCGGGGATGGATAGGGCAACGGCTGACTACATCGGTATGATTGCCACGGTAATGAATGCCATGACGCTACAAGATTCGCTAGAACGAATAGGTGTACAGACGCGCGTACAAACTGCGATCGCCATGCAAGAGTTAGCAGAACCTTATATTCGTCGTCGCGCCATCCGTCATCTTGAAAAAGGGCGGGTGGTAATTTTTGGTGCTGGTTCGGGAAATCCCTTCTTTACCACTGACACGGCTGCGGCATTGAGAGCCGCAGAAATTGATGCAGAAGCGATTTTTAAAGCCACCAAAGTGGATGGAATATATGATGCTGACCCCCAAATACATCCTAATGCCAAACGTTTTACTAGCCTGACTTATGCACACGTTTTGACACATGATTTGCGGGTAATGGACAGTACTGCGATTGCCTTGTGTAAAGAAAACAACATCCCAATTCTGGTATTTGACTTAACGGTGCGAGGTAACATCCGCCGCGCAGTCATGGGAGAATCAATCGGCACCCTTGTGGGAGGTTCTTGTGAAATTAGCTGAAGCTGAGAGTACGATGCAAAAAACTGTTGAGGCAACTCAACGGGCATTTAATACAATTCGCACTGGTCGCGCCAATGCCAGTTTATTAGATAAAGTGACGGTGGATTATTACGGTTCACCAACACCCTTAAAATCCCTGGCGAATATTAGCACGCCAGATGCAACAACAATTCTGATTCAGCCTTACGATAAAAGCAGTTTGAACACTGTTGAGAAAGCAATTTCCCTTTCGGATGTGGGCTTAACACCCAGTAACGATGGTTCTGTGATTCGGCTAAATATTCCGCCGTTAACTAGCGATCGCCGTAAAGAACTGGTTAAAATTGCTGCTAAGTATGCTGAAGAAGGTCGTGTAGCGATTCGGAACATCCGCCGTGATGCGATCGATGCAATTCGGAAGCAGGAAAAAGCTTCAGAAATTTCTGAGGATGAAGCTAAAGACCAACAAGATAAACTGCAAAAACTCACAGACAAATACACTGCTAAAATCAGCGAATTGTTAGCAGAAAAAGAAAAAGACATCTCAACTGTCTAAAGTCTGAAGTCTGAAAAGTCACGCCACGGAGGGAGCCAGGAAACTCGTCCAACGCAGTGGCTCCCCCTTGTCTGTTTTTCCCTATCTCAAATGAAACTGCTATGTATCAACCAAACCAATGAGATGCAGCCAAATTTGGATCAACTGCTTCTGGGATATAGCGATGAAGATTCTGTGCTTGTTCACCTAGAATTTTTTCAACACCTTGGCGAATAATTGATTCTATGTGTAGTGTGCTTTCTAAAGAACGACACATAGATTCTGAACAAATAAATTTTGGTTTTTCCACCTCATCAACTGTAATGTATTGATTAGGAATTCTACTTAAAATATAAGCAATGAGATTTTGCCGCATATCAGGATTGGCAAAGGCTTCTTGATAAGGATGATGAGGGTAAGTTTCTAAAATTCCTTCAAGTTCTTGAAGAACTAATCTTATGGTTAGATTTAATAGGGTTTTAGTCATTTTAAATCGCCTCTCTTGAATGTAGCTTTATGATCATGAGTCACCAATTTATCAAGGTGATTTTGTAAATTAATAGAAAGAATTGATCCTAAATTGCGGTCAAATATCTGGGGCTCGGATTTAATTTCTAAAAAAGCCAGCAGATTCCTAGATCAAATTTCAACAGTGAGACGAAATTAAGCCTAAATTGATAGTTTGTTGGAGAGCTTTTTCAAAAGTGATTCCTTGTTTAGTAGCAATATATAAAAGTACTATTGCTGCTGAACGGATGGAATCATCACAATGAATTAAAGTTGGTTTTGGCGATTTGTTGATTACTTGAAAGATATCAAGTGCTGCTTGATGATTAATTTCTCCAAGATTAGTAGGAAAATTAATATACTGTAATCCTAACAACTCAACTTTTTCTTTTTCGTTGTCTAGTGAGCTGGTTTCATCGGGCGATCGCAAATTAATTACAGACTGGTAGCCCTCCTCAGCTAATTGCTTTAACTGATCTAAGGTAATTTGTCCTGCGATCGCTAATTCATCGTTAATTTTCCTAACAGTAATCATGTTCGCCGCCTTAGTTGAGTGGGGCGACTAAGTAAATCGCCCATTTATCCTTAATGCCTACGTTTATTGTTAGCAATATCACCTTCAAATGGTTGAACTCCCGTTTCTGGGTAGTTATCATCTCTGGGGCTAAAAATTCTACTAGCTGCACCTGAGATATAGGTGACAACTTTTGCTATACCATCTGTAATTGTTTTGATAATTTTGCTAATAGACATATATTTTTCTCCTATTTGATTTTGATGTGAAAAACTTTAGTAAATGCTTTATTTAAATTTTCTTCTCGCCAATTCTGACTTTTAGTAGACTTAATCTTGGTTGGCCTCATTTTCTATGGCTAAACATCTCTCTAATAGGTTAATTGTGTCGAAATTACAGCATTTATCTAAAAATTGAATGGTGTCATAATTCCAGAGGCGTTCTAAATCCTCGTGTATGTGGTAAAGTTGCCAAAACTTAAATGGGTTGAATAATGTCTTGCATCGGAAAAGTGGTTGGTTAAGGAAATGCCATAAAATAATAAAATTCTTCAGTAAAAAATTATGATTTTTTGCCATAGTAGTGCAGGTTGAGATATAGATGAAACAAAACAGTAACTCAAGCAATCAAGAAATCGTAAAATCTTCGGCAAATTGTCGCCTTGTAATTGGTTGTCGCAAAATTAACCCTTCACCACCAAGTGGATGAGCTATATCGATTGGTTTGCCTGCAACCGAGACAAAAACTTTAGCTGTTGGGTCAATACTAGTAGCAGTATAGACAACCTGTGCTAAACGATAAGCCATTGAAGTACTACCACCACCTTGACTAAACTCTGACGAGAGATTGACATAAATTCCAGCTTGAGTCACTCGTAAATCTAATAATTTTGTACCTGGGGGAATTGTGGTACTTAAGTCAGCAGTTTTAGGAGTTGTTAATAGATGAGTGAAAGCTAATTTTAAAGCTGCTTCTGAGGTTAGTCCGGCTTTTACTTCTACAGGTTGAGGTACTAGATGAATTTGGTTGTTGTCAAATTTTAACCAGTAAGTTTGCGGTTGTATTGCTGCTACTGCTGGTGCAGATTTTGAGGCAATAATTACTGCTGAATTATTGGCTTGGGTTGTAGGATTGGTGATTTGCCGACTCCACCAAGTAGTTCCTCCAAATAGTGCCAAGATAACTAGCGTCGAAGCAGCGATCGCTTCTCCTCTATATGCTAAATAGTTGCGTTGGGTTTTCATAACGAACTCCTGTAAACCGTCTGAGTGCGAACAAACACCAAAAAGCATTTATGCTGATGTTTGGTCTTAGTGGGTATGAGATGGAGTCAACCAACTAAAGGCGATCGCTAGTTATAACATTTTGGATTTTAGATTTTGGATTTTGGATTGGGAAATTGCTTACTGGTGAGCTTTTCAGTAACCCATTTGTCGCAATCATTTTTCAAATTGGTATTACCTACACTTTTAATTTAGAAGAACAATTTGAGGAACTTGTGAGGGAGTTTCTTTATTAGCAGGACTGACGCATCAAAATTTTCTGTGGGGATTGGGTGTGAGGGTGAAAGGGTATAGGGGTGTATATTTATTTTTCCTTTTGACTTTTTACTTTTGCCTTTTTGTACTACTTCCAGGTTTCGACGGACGAACACGGCGTGATACTTTGCGCTTTTTGACTTTGCTGGTAGGGAGTAAACCGCTAATCCCCTGCTTTTGCATTCGCTTATATGCAGAACCACACCAATCACTCAAAGAATGACTCATCGCGCCGAGTTCTAAGCCAAGAAACAGGGCAAGATATTCTGTACCATAGCCAAGTAGCGATTTTTGAATATTTTCACCCAAAGCTGACCAGTTAAATTTTGTGTTTCCCAGTTTTTCAAAAATTACCAAAATTATCAATGCTGCGATCGCTAACAAGCAGGAAAGATAAATGACTCGCAGTGTCGTCCCAATAATCGGCCCATGCGATAAAAAAGAACGATGACGCAGGCTTTTTTGATAAGGTAGCCAAATCCAGCGCAAATAACCCCAGCGTTGATATTGCCGAGAGTAAATATCTAAGTCAGGGCCAAACATCAAGCCGCCAAACATAAACCCACCAGCCACCAGCAAGGTCACGCTGCTACTGCGGGTCTGCCAAAAAGCCACACCCGCCACCAACGGCAAAGCCCACAGAGTAATGCGATCGTGCGTTCGACCAGAGGGCATTTAAAGGTTCTCAAAAATATTCAAAAAATTTTTCTCAAAAATACTAGCGCGATTCAAAATATTTTGCTATATTATTTAATTGTGAGCGCAAACGGGCGGTTAGCTCAGTTGGTAGAGCGCCTGCCTTACAAGCAGGATGTCATCAGTTCGAGTCTGGTACTGCCCATATCTTAAAAAGCTGTCCTTGTGGCAGCTTTTTTAATTAGAAGCATAATCTTGCCGCGTGACTTGCGGTAATATTGTGCTGAATTATTCTAAATCACCCTAAATCACAGAGTAATTTTAGCTGAGATTTAGCACAGTGAAACTAACTATTGAGGTGGTAAACAGTCGATTAAAAGCAGCCAAGATTGGGGTGAGGGTTGAGGCAAGAGGCGGCTTATCTTTACGTGCCAAACTGCCATACCTCTTCAGTGACTTGTGGTGAACATTTCGGAAATGGTACCGTCTACAAGTTGGCAAAGGAGTAGAAAAAGTTTTCTCATCATGAAGCGCAGACACAAAGTAGCTGGTTTTCAAGCATTACTCTTCAGTGTTAGCTTAGTTTCCACATATTTGTTACCTGAGTCTACTATTGTTGCTGCACCACCAAGAACCCCAGATAAAACGGTCAACTGCGAGATGTTGGTAGTAGGTGGTGGACTGTCTGGGGTAGCCACGGCTTACGAGGGGTTACTAGCAGGACGAACAGTATGTTTGACAGAAATTACCGACTGGTTGGGGGGACAAATTTCATCTCAGGGGACATCTGCGTTAGATGAACGACCAACCCAACGCGATCGCCAATTCTATTCTCGCGGCTATACTGAATTACGCAACCGGATTCAACGCTATTACGGCAAACTTAACCCTGGTGAGTGTTGGGTAAGTGATTCTTGTTTTCTGCCCCGTGATGCACACATCATTATGACGCAAATGCTCAAGGATGCCGAAAAAAAGGGTAAAGGTAAGTTGGAATGGTTTCCCAACACAGTAATTAAGGAATTAAATATTAGTCAGAATCGGAAAATCATTGAAGGTGCGATCGCAATTCAACATCAACCAGTCAAAGGCGCACCACCTCTCAACACTTTTACCTTATCTCAAACTATTGAAGATGCCCATCGCTACCAAAATTCATCGCGGTTGAGTAAAAAAATTATCCGCTTTGTTCCCAAGGTTCCCAAAAAAGCAACCACCAGCAATTCCCCCCAGTGGTATGTGATTGATGCCAGCGAAACTGGCGAAATCATCGCCTTAGCTGATGTTCCCTATCGTTTGGGTATTGATGCGCGTTCTTTCCTCGAACCATCTTCTTCCAGCACCAGCAATGATCCTTACTGTACCCAAGGTTTTACTTATACCTTTGCAATGGAGGCTACCAAGGAACCGCAACCCCAAACCATGCCCCCATTCTATTTACAGTATTCACCATATTTCAGCTATGAATTAAAAAGATTAGCAGACTTTGGCTTAGTTTTCACCTACCGCCGAATCTGGCATCCGAATCCCGGACAACCCACACAATTTAACGGCGTGAGATTCACTGCACCCACACCAGGGGATATCTCGATGCAAAACTGGACTTGGGGTAACGACTACCGTCCAGGAACAGCCAAAGATAACTTGATTTATACTCGCCAACAACTGCAAGCTACAGGACAGTTAAAACCAGGCGGTTGGATGGGAGGACTGCGGACAGAAACCCTCCGCAGAGGTGAGGAAAACGCCCTGGCGTATTATTACTGGCTGGTAAAGGGAACTACAGATTCTCAGTTAGGTAAGGGTGTGAAGCAACAGCAAACTAATAATCGATTTCTGTCCGGGTTAAATTCCCCAATGGGGACAGTGCATGGCTTATCAAAATATCCCTATATGCGAGAAGGTAGGCGAATTATTGGTCGTCCTAGTTGGGGACAACCGGAAGGTTTTATGATTTGGGAAGTTGATATTTCTCGCCGCAACTACAACGATGAGTATTATCGCAAAACTTTATCTGCGGATACCTATCGTCAGTTAAAAGCAACACTCGCAGGTTTAGAAGCTGCATCTGTAATTACTGGTCAAGTCTCACCAGATAAATCCTTACGCCGTAGCCGTTCCACAATTTATCCTGATGCTGTAGGTATTGGTCACTACGCCATCGACTTTCATCCTTGCATGACTCAAAGTCCGCCAGAAGCCCCAGGAAATAAAGAACGTCCGGGAGAAAGGCGCGGCGCAGGACAGGCTTACCCGTTCCAAATTGCACTGCGAGCGATGATTCCTCAAAAGATTGATAATTTAATTGTGGGTGGTAAGAGTATTGCTACCAGCCATATTGCTGCGGCTGCATATCGGGTACATTCCTTTGAATGGTCTTCTGGTGCGGCGGCGGGAACTGTGACGGCTTTTGCTTTAAAAAATCAAATTGCACCTTATCAACTCGTGGATGATTTACCCAAAGCAGAACCGCAATTACAAGCCTTAAAAAGTTTATTAGAAAAAAACGGCAATCCTACCGCTTTCCCTGACACTTCAATTTTTAATCAAAATTGGGAAGATTGGCGATAGTTAATAGTTTGAGGGATTGGGAATGAGAAATCTGTTATGTTCATTCTCAGTCCTGATTTATAGCGGTTCTCGACTCAGTGAAGTACAGGAAAAAATAATTAACCGCAGATGGACGCGGATGGACGCAGATGAAAATAGATAAATTTGTACCTCAGTAGACTAGTAAATGCTATATCATCATTTCTGCTTTTAAATTGTTAAACCATCTGCTATTGTTACATCCCAAGCACTATCAATTTCAGCAGATGCTTGGCGGTAAGCTTCTTCTAGTTCTTGATTTCGCAGCAATTCTAATGCTTGTTCAATTACCTGAGAACGAGATTTACATCCTTTATTCAGCTTGTAATTTTCGATAAACTCCACTAAATTCAGTGGTAAAGAAATAGATAGTTTTTCGACTTTCATCTTCCTACCAATTAGTAGTAAAAATAATTCATATAGCAATCCTATCTGAGTTGTGAAAAAGTATTCTTTTTAACGAACCGCAAAGGACGCAAAGGACACAAAGAAAGAAAAGAAAGAGAATTTCACAAATGATTTAGGATTGCTATAGCAATCCTATTTGAGATGTAAACAGAAGCAATCTGGAAGGCTTGTAAATAAGCGATCCTGCGAATGTTTCGTTTGTAATTCATTTAGGATTGCTATACTATAGTATAGTATAGGAATTTGATTGGATTGCTCACAGGACTTATGCCCAGAAGAACATGAGTAAGTGCGATCGCATAATAAAATTGCAGCTAAGGAATTAACCAAAACGCCCTGAAACATAGTCATGGGTACGCGCATCGATGGGGTTATAAAATATTTGATTTGTGACACCAAATTCCACCATTTGACCAATTCGGCTTTCGTCGGTGCTAAAGAAAGCTGTAAAATCAGAGACGCGGGCTGCTTGCTGCATGTTATGGGTAACAATGGCAATTGTTAATTCTGAACGCAGACTGTGAATTAATTCTTCGACTTTCATCGTTGCTATGGGGTCAAGTGCTGAACAAGGTTCATCCATTAACAGTACTTTGGGTTTAATGGCTAAAGCACGGGCTATGCAGAGTCGTTGTTGTTGACCTCCAGAAAGTCCTAACGCAGATTTATTGAGCTTATCTTTCACCTCGTCCCACAAAGCTGCACCTTTTAAGGCTGACTCGACAATTTCATCTACTTCTGTTTGCGATCGCCTACCTGCTATTCTGACTCCATAAGCGACATTTTCATAAATGCTAATCGGAAAGGGATTAGGTTTTTGGAATACCATCCCAATTTGACGACGCAGGCGGTTGACGTTAATTTTTGGGTCGTAAATATTTTGACCAAAGAACTCTACTTTTCCTTCTACTTTGACTGGCCCTTCTAATTCACTAATCCGATTGAGAGTTTTGATAAAAGTTGATTTCCCACAACCACTAGGGCCAATTATTGCCGTTACTTGATTTTGATAAATATCTATTGATATGCCTTCAATTGCTTTAGAAGTGTTGTAGTAAAAGCTGAGATTTTTAACTTTGATGGCAGGATTGAGATTATTCATATTTAGTAAAAGCAGTAAATAAGTTTCAATTAAATTTTTTTCTTACTTGTGACTAAGCGTGAAATCAAACTCACACAAATCACTAAGCCAAGTAAGACGATAGCAGTAGTCCAAACCAATTGATTTTTTTCGGGGTCTGGGTCGTTATACAGGTTAAAAATTAATACAGGTAACGAAGCTGTTGGACTCAGCAATCCTGGAGACCAATCTAAACTAAATAATGCAGTGAAAATTAGGGGTGCTGTTTCACCTGCGGCGCGAGCGATCGCGAGTAAAATACCTGTAGTAATTGCAGGTAAAGCCGCAGTTACTACAATGCGAAATGTTGTCTGAAACCGCGTCCCACCCAAAGCAGCAGACGCAAGGCGTTGGTCTTTAGGAACTAATTTTAATGCTTCTTCTGTTGTCAGAATCACGATAGGTAACATCAACACAGCTAAAGCAAAGCCACCTGCAACTGCGCTAAATCCTTTAGTAACTAACACAATTACACCGTAAGCAAAAATACCAACAATAATTGAAGGTACACCAGTCAAAATTGTGGTGATGAAGCGAACAAATTGCGATGCTGGGTTAACTTGATTAAATTCTGCTAAAAATATCCCTGTTAATATCCCAATTGGCAGACTGAATATTGAGCCAATCATTACAACTGTAATCGTGCCTATAATAGCATTACCCAAGCCATAATCAATCACTGATTTGACAAACATCTCTGGTCTCAAACTGGAGAAACCGCGTTTGATAATTTCCCATAAAATTGATATTAAAGGAATTAACGCTAAAGCTGTGAATGCAAAGGCGATCGCATTCATACTATAAGTAAATAATTGTCTACTTGTTGGCAATGGCGCATATAATTCTTTTGCCAATAAAGATTCATCTATTTGCGAATTTTGAAAATCGGTCATATATTTAATTTATGATTTATTTTTATTACTAAACCACCGCACAAATAACCTTGCAGCAATATTTACAGCTAAGGTCAATCCAAATAAAATTAACCCTAAATAGCTCAATGAGCCAATATGTAATCCTGGTTCAGCTTCTGCAAATTCATTGGCTAATATTGAGGGAATTGTGTAGGCTGGGTCAAGTAAAGAAGCACTGATTTGAGAAGAATTACCAATCACAAGAGTGACAGCCATTGTTTCACCCAAGGCTCTACCCAAAGCCAGCATTGCTGCACTGACAATACCAGAAAATCCTGCTGGCAATAACACCCGAAAAATGGTTTCCCAACGTGTGCTACCCAAAGCCATTGAGGCACTGCGTAATTCTTTGGGTATAGCAAGTAAAACATCGCGGCTAATAGCAGCCATTGTCGGCAAAATCATAATCGCTAACACAATGCCTGCGGTTAACATATTTGTGCCGATAGGATCTACCGAGTTAAATATCGGTATCCAATTAAAATGAATTGCTAACCATTTTTGTAACGGTTCTAAAGCTGGAATAAATACAAAGATTCCCCACAAGCCAATAATTACACTAGGAATTGCAGCTATTAACTCAACAACAAATGCTAATGTGCTTCTAACAGATATGGGTAAGAAATTTTCGCTAGTGACTATTGCAATTGCAATGCCGACGGGGATAGCAAATAAAATTGCGATCGCACTACTCACTAAAGTTCCATAAATATAAGGTAACGCCCCAAAAACCTGATTACCCGTATCCCAATCTTGACCCCAGAAAAACCCAATACCAAACTTCTCAATTGCTGGTTGAGCCTCTTTATAAATTACCCAACTCATCACAAACAAGATGGCGACGGTAATTGTAGCGAAAAGATATGTTAACCACGTAAATCCTTTATCTACCCAAGAATTTATTCCATTAGTTGCGGTTAAATCTAAATTTTCTTCGCCTGAATGATTATTGCTTATTTCAGATGAATTTGTCATGAATAAAATAATGATTTCACTTAATAATCTGGAAATTTTTATTTAGTAGAAGCTTCTTACAGTTACTTAAAAATTTATAAATAGGGAGAGCTATAGCCACCCTATTTATCTATACGAAATTGTGTTACAAATTCGCTTCTATTTGACGGAACTGTTTACCGTTTGTAATACCCGATTGGTAACATCAGATGGAATTCTTGTGTAGTTAAGGTCATCATTATATTGTTGACCATCTTTGAGTACCCAATTAATCCATTTCCTAATAGCATCAGCTTTTGCTGCTGTAGGATATTGCTTGTAAACCATCATCCAAGTAAGACCAACAATGGGATAACCTTGCGCTGGATCTCCAACAAATACGCGATAGTTATCAGGGAATCTCACGGATGATAAAGCTGCATTAGCAGTTTGTAAGGAAGGAGAAACAAATTCGCCTTGTTTGTTTTGTATTTGTGCTGATCTTAAATTGTTTTTGGTAGCAAAGGCATATTCTACATAACCAATAGAACCAGGAGTACGCGCTACCAAACCAGCTACACCTGGGTTGCCTTTACCTCTGAGAACATTTGGTAAAGTCCATTTAGGCGCAGTGCTTGTACCAACTCTACCTCTGAAATAACCACTAATATTACTCAAGTGGTTGGTGAAAATAAAAGTTGTACCACTACCATCAGCGCGGACTACAAATTTAATCGGTTGATTGGGTAAGTTGACACCAGGATTATCAGCTTTGATTTTAGCGTCGCTCCAGTTGGTGATTTGACCAGAAAAAATAGCAGGCAATGTAGCGCGAGATAATCTCAGGTTGCTGACACCAGGGAGATTGTAAACAACAGAAACTGCGCCGCCTGCGGTGGGTACTAATATGACACCTCTTTTAACTTGGGCGATTTGTGCATCTGTCATAGCTGCATCACTACCACCAAAGTCAACAGTACCCGCAGTAATTTGACGAATCCCGCCACTACTACCAATTCCTTGATAGTTAATTTTTAATTCTGGATGCTTCTTTCTCACTTCACGGGCATATCTTTCATAAAGTGGAGCGGGAAAAGTTGCGCCTGCACCATTCAGAGTTTCAGCCTGAGCAACTGCTGACAAAATAGGACTCAAGGCAACAGCAGATGCTACGACTGAAGTAGTAAACGCTCGGTACAAAGTGGTGGTCGAAAAGGTCATATTTCTCCGTATTTTGGCAAGATTTTTACTTTACTTGCAGGTGTATATAAATATGTATTATTTAAATAATTAAATTAGTTTAATCAATGGTAAATAACAGATTAAATATGGTTAAAAATTAATTAATCACTAGTTTTTAAACTCCCAATCAATCATTTTCGACAATATAGAAAAATTGGCGAATTAAACATAATTTTTTATTTATATATAGTTAAAAATTACGCTATCAAACTGTTAGCGTGTAAAATAATTACCTGTAACAATATAAACGAAATTATTTCCACATTTTTAAATCAAAAACTTACGATTGTTAAACTATTTTGCTGTCTTTTAACGAGCAGCCTAATTTCCAAGAAGTAAATTATAAATCTACTCATTGGAATACTAAAACAAATATTTATCTCTTCATAAATAGTGAATGAATGTTACAGCGTTATTCATTCCAATGAGGTAGATTCTTCTAGCCTCTATCCCCTAAAACGCTGAGTCAATACATTTCAAGCAGTTGAAATCATGCTGATATAGAGTAAGTGATAAATTTAGTATTTGTAGTAAAAATAACCTCTTAAGAAACCTGAGAGGTTAATGATTGATTTTCATCAAATTAAATTTTGATTATGAATAGGTACACAAGAAATTAACTATGCAGTTAGTAACAACACTAACTACAAGTATGTATTATTTATGTTTCAGGTTTAATATTGCAGCGATCGCCTAATCTCTACTTTTAAGCTAATTACTTAATTTACCCGATTCATCAAAAAATCATCAATTACCATCATAAATTTATTCAAATTTTAAAAAAGAATTTGCTTTTTTAAAGAAGAGCTTACTTAAGTAGTCTCAAATATTGTTAATTGCAGGTTATATATTAAAATTAATCCCGAAAATGCTGCAATTCAGTAACAAAAAACCGAATTTTTTAGGTTTTTATGGTAACATATTTTACAGCAAACATTGATAACAGCAGTAACTTTTTACCCTAAATTTATACAGATATCTAATATCAGTATATTTGCTGTATAGCTTGAATGAAGAAAGTCAACTTTTAGTTTGATCACCAGTGTAGTATATAAAGCCACGGATTTTCATGATTGCGTTTAGTCAACATCAATACACTTACAATTTTCTGGTATGAATAAGCTAATTGCAGCAATCAAAGTTAAAAATCTTAGCCTTTACTACAACACCCAAAAAATCCTGGAAGGAATATCAATGGATATTTACCAGGATAAAGTCACAGCAATTATTGGCCCTAGTGGTTGTGGTAAGTCTACTTTTATTAAATGCCTCAATCGGATGAATGAATTAGAAGCAGAAGTTCACGTTGAGGGAAAAGTAGAATTTTACAATCAAAACATTTATGAACGTCGTGTCAATTTAAATCGCCTACGCCGTCAAGTTAGTATGGTGCTGCCTAAGCCAAATTTATTTCCGATGAGCGTTTATGATAACGTTGCTTATGGGGTGAAAATACTGGGATGGCGGCCGAAGGTGGAATTAGATCAAATTGTCGAATCTGCCATCAAAGATGCTGATTTGTGGGATGAAGTCAAAAATAAGCTGCATAAATCTGCTTTAGAGCTTTCTGGTGGACAACAACAGCGACTTTGTATCGCCCGTGCTTTAGCAGTCAAACCCAAAGTTATTCTCATGGATGAACCTTGTTTTGGGCTTGATCCTGTCGCAACCACAAAAGTAGAAGGATTAATTCAGAGTTTGCGTTTGCGATCGGAATTAACAATGGTGATTATTAGCCATAACTTACAACAAGTCACGCGCATATCTGATTTCACAGCTTTTTTCTCCACCAATGAACATCGCATTGGGCAGATGGTAGAATTTGGACTTACAAAAAAGATTTTCTCTAACGCCCTTGACGTTCGCACGCGGGAATATGTGTTAACCCGTCTTGGTGGTAAATATGAAAATAGAGGCTAGGAGCTAGAGAAGAAAGTTACTCATATTTATTTTAATTTATATCTCTCTAGCGGTTCTTATCCCAATGAGACGCAAGAATAATTAATAGCAGATAAACGCAGATATAGCAGTAGTCAAGTTGGTTAGGACATCGATAAATGATAAAACTTAGACACCACAAAGCTTTTAACCCTGTCACCTGTCCCCTGCTATAGATGGGCGGTATCCGGTGGGAGAGTAGTAGTTTGCCTAAAATCCTAGTAAATGGTCAAGTGAGGCTATTGCAGAAAGGTAAAGTATTGTCGATATAACTCACAGCTTGGCATTACTTTATCTTTTAACTGTTTGATCAGTCCCATACTGCTGAGTTTATAAGTCATACTCGCATCTAATGATATCGGTTGTCGAGCATTTATGACGGTATCTAATGCTTTGGCTAATTCAGGTTGTTCTTGTAATATTGCTTGATGACGTTGTAAATGAGATGAATAAATTCCGCTTGATGTTGCGGCGGTATCAATGAATTGAGCAAAACTGATTTCTCCGCAACTGAGATGATAAATAGCCAGATGTACTAATGCTGGATGTCCTTCTACCATAGCCATTAGTTGTGTAGCTTCTTGTCCATCAGTCCAATTGAGTCCATAGCGTTGAGCTAAGTTTTGTACCTGTTCTAAATTAAAGTTGTTTAACTCTATTGGCAATCCTACATTAAATGGGGATTGTTTTAATTGCAGAGGTACATAAATTTCTGTGGAGTGAACTATAATCAATCGTAACTTTTGCCAAATTGGTTCTCTTTTAGCTTCCTCATACCAGGAACGAAATAAAGGTAAAACATCTTTAGCTACTAACGGATACTCAAACAGATATTGCACTTCATCTAATGATAAAACGATGGGAGTATCTATTTGCTTTAATATATGGTTACGTAAATAAAGGGAACAACTAATTTTACTACCGATATCTTCATCCCAATAATCTTCAAGTTTCATTTCCAGTTCTAACTGCTGGGTAATGTTGGCGCATAGCCAGCGTAAAAACCGATGTAAATTCTGCAAAATTACGTCGTCAATTTGCTCTAGATTTAAGCTAACAATGCGATAGCCTTGATTTGCCGCATCATGCAAAGTTCTCAAGAGTAAAGAAGTTTTACCCATTTCTCTTGGTGCTTTAATACGGACTAATGCACCGGGTTTTCTAATCTCTTGATAAACCTGCATTTCCACCGCACTTCTTTCTATGTAAAAAGGAGAATCTAGGGGAACTGCACCACTGGGGTAAGAAGGGAGATTTACAGAGTCGGGAGTATTTTTAATCGACACAGGACGATAAGGACTAATGTGGTATAAAAATACAGGTTCTGAGATATTTTTAAGATGATGCTGCCCTAAACTAACTACATTAACTGGTAAATGATTTTTCACTTTATCATAGACAGTTTGAGATAAACAAATTCCGCCAGGTTGAGCTTTTGCGTGCAGTTGCATCAATAAATCTAACCTTTGGGGGATGACATAATTATCTGTGAAAAATGCCTGCTTTGTATTGAGGTTGTCGATGTGTCCACAATGAATACCAATTCGATGTAGCAGCTTATCTGGATTGAGCAAATTAGTGGGTGCTGCCAGTGCTTTTTGTATTTCTATTGCACTATTTACTGCTGTTTCTGCACTCTCAAAATAAAATAGTAATCCTTCGTCGCTTGAGTGAATAAGTTGCCCAGCAAATTGTTGACAATACTGCTGTAAAGTCTTTGAATCTTCTTGATAATTTGCTGCTATTTCTGATGTATCAGCAATACTGCCCACAAACATCAAGGTAGAGTCAGTAACGACTATTGGGGAATTAGCAAGTTCTAGTGCTAACTTTTGATTTACCCAATCCAAATCGAAAATCTTAGCATAGATGGGGTTTTTGATAGTTAAACTGCCTTGATGTTGGGTAACAAGCCCAGACAAACGTAATTCTAGGTACTCAGGGAAGTTTTGAGCCGGGATTGCTCCTTGTTGTAAAATCTGTTGATATAGTTGCAGTAATTGGATAGTTTTGGGAGTATTGCGGAGGATGCGATCGCGTATTGTTCTTAAATGTTCTGGTTCGTCCTGAGCCTCCCAATTATTCACAATTTTCTGTTGCACAATTTTCTCAACCCATTGTGCTGCTGCATTTTCATTATCTGGAAGATATTCTGTTGTATTCTTACAGCAATTAACAATTAACCAACATAGCTTTTGCGTCAGGAATGGCTGTCCACTAGTCCAATATAAAATCTCTTTGATAATTGCTTGTGGATTGCTAACTTTGCCTGCTAATCCGGTTAGTAAAGGTTCGCTATCTGCAATTTTAAATCCTTGTAATTCAATCGCTCGACCAATATTAAAAGGTGTGGAATAGTGTTTATCTTGAATCAAGTCTGACGGTGAAGCCACTCCCAACAAAGCAAATGCCAGTCGCCTATATGCTGGTTTAATCGCTCGATTTTCATAACAGTGGCGAATCAAGGCAAAAAATTCATCGGTAGAAAACTTCAAACCCAGCACATTATCAATTTCATCGATAAAGATGACAATTTTCTGCTGAATCTGAGTCAATAATACTGTTTCGATAAATTCATTTAAGCACTGGATAGGCGATAGATCATCCCTTTCTCTTAACCAACTGCGCCGATTTATTTGCAGTTGAAAACCGCTCACCAATTCCTGAATAATCCCCCCATACCATTGCGTAGCCGTAATTTGCTGGCTACCAATGCCGCTCAACTCAATCTCTGCACAGGCAAAACCTTGAGCTTGCAACTTATTCATCGTCCGCACTCGCAAACTAGACTTCCCCATCTGTCTAGCGTTGAGGACATAGCAATACTCAAGTGCTAATAAGCCTTCGTAGAGTTCAGTATCAGCCTGTCGCACGACATAAGTAAGCGCATCAGGTGGGAGGCTGCCACCTGGTTGATATTGATAGCTGGTGTTGAATTTGGCAGACACTGGTATTTTTTAGATGCTTGAAGCCTGTTTCAGAGCTAATTCTCCCATATTTATTGTTTTTTATATTGCCTGAGTTTAACTGAATTTTAAAAGTCCTGAATTTTACTCAACTATTGATTGAAAAAGCTAATTAGTATTTAAAAGCACATCACTGTGCCCATAGTTTTTTGGTTTGTTGTACAGTGCATTATCCCTTATACCTGAAATGATCAACAGTCAATCATGTATACAAGCGAACCCAGAACAAGAAATTTTGCTCTCCTTATCAGAGCAAAAAATCAGGAGTATATTACCACAGCAAATCCAAGTCAAAGTTTTATCTCAAGATAATGGTGATGAGTTTTGGCAAATATGGTTATCATCTCAAGATTATTTTTACAAATGTTGCCTAAAGTGGATGGGAGGAAATTCTTATGATGCCGAAGATACACTAAATCAGGCAATGCTGAAAGCTCAGAATCAATGGAAAAAATATGCAGGTAAAATTACATCTCCAAAAGTTTGGTTAACTCAAATTATTTATAATTTTTGCATGGATGTGCATCGAAAGCGCAAACGAGAAGCCTTAGAAATTGAAAATATTGACGAGATTAAATTTGCCGATCATCCAGCATTTTTTTGTGAGGTAGGATTTCCTGAATCGAATATTTTGGCTTTAGAAATGCGAGCATACCTCCGTCACAAAATTGAATCCTTACCGGACAGATTGCGCCATCCTTTTATCTTACACTGCTGCCAAGAAAAATCTTATCAAGATATAGCCCAGCTACTCGCCCTCTCTCAAGAGAACGTTCGTAAACGCATTCAACAGGCGCGAAAGATTCTGCAAAAGCAGTTAAAAAACTATCTTGCAGGAGAAGATAAGACTTCTTTTGATTCCCTCTCACCATCTTTACAAAAAGGAATTTCGATGGTGGAAGAATCTCAACCTGATAAAACAGTGATTTGTCATTGTAAATCATCAATAGCAACAAAAAGCAAGCAGGAAGAAATTAACTATAAAGTAACTGTAATATGCCTGGAAACCTTATCACATCCTTGGTACAGTTCACCCAATTCTCTGGGCTGGAACTAAATGCTCACTTAGTTTTAGAGGAAAAGCCGGCGAGACAAAAACAGAAACTCATCACGTTAAGTAAGTATGTCCAGAAATATCCCCAAGGATGGAAAAAAAGATTAGAACTGGCTGATTTGCTTTACGAGATGGGAAACTGGGAGCAAGCAGTTGCAGGATATCGTCAAGTGATTGAGCGACAACCTCAATTAATTCATGTGCGGCTGCAATTGGGAAAAATCTTGCAGTTGATGGGGCAAAAAAAAGAGGCTAGAGAAATATATGAACCAGCCTTATTGTTGTCTGTAAACGAAGCAACTCAAAATCATATCAAAGGATTGATTGCAGTTTGCAGAGGTGAGAGTCAAAAGGCAATCATAACTTTTAATTTAGCAGCTACTTTAGAACCAGACAATGTAGTTCACTGGCTGGCTTTAGCACAGGTGCATCAAGAGAGAGAAAATCCTCTTGGTACTCTCAGCGCCTTGGAGCAGGTTTTGTCCATCAAGCCAGATGACGTTGTGGGCTTGATTCACAGCTATGATGCGCTGATGGCGGTGGGGGATATTCCAGCAGCTAGAGGGCGGTTGAACAAGCTGATAGCCTTAGCTGGTGATGATTTCCGGGTACTGCAACGACAAATTGATCAACGTTGCACCGCACTGAGCTTGTCGAAGTGTCAGATGAGATTGGTATCTGGGGAAGAGGGAAAGCTGACTAAAAGTATGATTACCTCTCTACTGCGACAAACTCCTCATGGGGCTGAGGCGCACAAATCACTGGCATATTATCACATTCTCCGTGGGGATTGGGTGCAAGGTGTGGAGGTGTTAGCCAAGTTTACTGCTGAACACCCAAATCATCCTTATGGTTGGTATTACTATGGGCGGTGCTTGTTTGAGACGGGGGAATATGAAAAGGCGGCTGTGATGATGGCGAAAGCTTATGATTTATATCCCCATGATTGCGAAATTTATCGGGGGTTGTGCGAGATTTTACCGCTTGAACCTCACCCCCTACCCCTCTCCTACGAGGAGAGGGGAGTAAGAGAAAAAGGAAGTCAGATGACTCTTGCTTCCATAGTCGAAGAGATGCTGAAACGATTCCCTGAACGCTGGAGTGTTTGGGCTACGGTGGGGCGGGTATTCGTAGAACATTTTCAAGAGTTGGAACGAGGATGTAGTTTTTCTCAGCAAGGAACACAACTACAGCCCCAGTTAGCTGATGCTTGGTTGCGTCATGGGCGGGTTTTGGCTTTGGCTCTTAGACATCGGGAAGCGGTGGAGGCGTTAGAGAAAGGAAGGGAGCTTTTACCAGCAGGGGGTTATCTGCAATCAGTACCGGCGGCGGTGTGGCTGGGAGAGAGTTACCAGGTGCTGGGGGATGTTGGGGCTAGTAAGCGATGGTGGGAAGCAGCTACTGAGGGATGTCAGGAATTGAAGGCTTTTAACCCGGCGATGGCTGATTATTGGTTAGGGAGAGCCTTAGTAGGGTTGGGGGATAGGTTAGGAGCGATCCGGGCTTATGAAAGCGCGTTGAGTCACCAATTGTTGTATCCGGCTCGTGGGGAAGTGGAGAAGAGTTTGCAAGGGCTGAAAGGTAACAGGAGCAGAGGTTATGGGCGTTGATGGTAGATTTTTAGGAAAAAAATTGCCTCTAACTCAAAAAATTCACGAATTGGGGTTGAGAAACGTCTAAATAGTTGAAAACCTAATTCAAAAGGAAAAATATGACACTGACAGGTAAGTGGTCTGCCAATAACGGTAACAAAGACATTTACGTAATCCAAAATGGGATTATAGTATTGGTTCATTGGACTGAAACAAATCCATACTGGAACTATTCTTCAGGTGTTGCCACAAACAATGGAGTAAATATGAGTTTCGGTGGAGGCGATCAGTTCAGTGGGACTATCTCGCAGAATGGGAACACAATTACCTGGAGCAATGGGAGTTCTTGGAGCCGGGTGGGTTGATATCTAAATTCCTAATTATTCAACTCTCATCTTGCACCAAGAAATGTTAACATGAATCCCTTGTTCTTGGAGTACGATCGCCTGATCTTGTAGGTGCATTACTTCATTAACGCACCACCCCTATCATTAAATTCGGTGGGTTATGCGCTTGGCTAACCTACCCCTAAGTTTTATAGCGATCGCCCATATTGTCGGGCGATCGCTTTTATTTACAGTTAAAATAGTGTATTAGAATTGTACGTTTTTGGGATAGCTCCCCAATTATCTGGAATATAAACTATTCAAGAGTTTGTGAGTAAAAAATGCCTGTATTGACATTGACAAATGAACAAGCTGTGGAATTGGTGAAACAGTTACCAGCAGAACAAAAAGCGGAGATTTTTAGATTTTTGTTGGTTCAACAGTGGGAACAATGGCAAAATCTATCTGGATATGGCTTTGATCGGGTTAAAATGGCAGCACAGGAACGGGGTTATAATTGGGAGCAGATGACGGAAGATGAGCGAGAAGCTTTTATTGATGAGGTTGTTCACGAAGGTTAGTGAAGTATATAGTTGTTTTTGATACTAATATTCTCCTTTCTGCCCTATTCTCCCAAAAAGGCAGTCCTTTTCGCTGTTTAGCTCTAGCTAAAATAGGACAAGTTGAATCAGTTTTATGTCGAGAAATTTTAGATGAATTTGCGGAAAAACTGTTAATTAAGTTCAAATTCTCTCAAGAAAAGGCACAATTAGCTATTCAAGAGATTGAAGATTTTTCTCGCTTGGTAACTATTTCTGGCAAGCTTAAAGCTGTTCCTAATGATCCAGATGATGACATGGTTATTGAGTGTGCGATCGCTGGAAAAGCCCGCCATATTGTTACAGGGGATAAACATCTTTTATCATTAGGATCTTATGAAGGCATTTCCATCATCAGGGCATCTGAATTGTTGTTATTGCTATCTCAGATATAAGCTTGCTAATTTCTGTTTCGGCGACGCTTTATTTGGTTGTACCCGGCGCGTGGGGAAGTGGATAAGATTTTGCAACGGCTCAAAGATAAGGATGGGAGTTGTTACCAGGAGAGGGTTATCCCCAATCTGTACCTGCTGCGGTGTGGCTAGGAGAGAGTTACCGAGCTTTGGGGGATGTTGGGGCTAGTAAGCGGTGGTGGGAAGCGGCTTGTGAGGGGTGTCAGGAATTGAGAGCGTTTAACCCGGCTGTGGCTGATTACTGGTTAGGGAGAGCTTTGGCGGGGTTGGGGGATAGGTTGGAGGCGATACAGGCTTATGAAAGTGCTTTGCGTCAGCAGTTATTGTATCCGGTTCGTGGGGAGGTTGAGAAGATTTTGCAGGGGCTGAAAGGTAAGAGAAAGAAGGGTTCGGGGGGTTGAGGGTGGATTTTAGGGGAGAAAAAACGCCTGTAACTCGAAGAAGTCACAAATTGGGGTGGGGAAACGTTTAATAAATAGATGGAAAAAAACCCACACTTCTGCTAAGAATCCATATCTCACGAAGCACAACAAGGAAAACCAATGGCAAATCTTAATATTATTCAAGTTCCTAGTCAGACTAACACGGTTGATGAAAGAGCAGCTTATGACAGTGGAACCGTAACAACTGGTCATGGGCAAGCAAGCGGAGTATACGTTGTAGTCCAGAAGGGGACTCGTGCCAACGTTAACATTGATTTCACAATATCAACTATTTCAGAGGAGTCATACCACTATTTTAAGGAAAGAGTGTGGGGTATTTTCTCTAACGAAGAACAACAGAAACTAGAAGAAAATTATGGTGGGTTTGGTATGGCTGGGGGGCTTTTTAGTGGGATGTTTGGCTTACTATTTGGAGGTGGTGATTATAACCATTACAAAGATAAAAGCGCATCTTTCAATGTGGAAAATGATGAAAAGAAAGAGGAATTTACTAAAAATGTCTACAATCTATCAGTATCAGAATTCCATGTAACAGGACAACTTATTGCCGAGGGTACAAGTTTCATTCCTGTAACTGTCTCCTCATATGTACAAACCACGAAGCTCAAGTTCTCTGATGGGAAAGAACTGCATGTCCTCTCGCTTAATGACAGCCAAGCTGCTGCTCAAAATGGTTCGACCAAAGGCGTCCAATCATCACCTGAACACTTGAGCATAACTCCTCTATAAGTGCGATCGCTGAGCTTGTACGGTGCGTTAATGCAATGTAACGCACCCTCTCAATTGTCAGTGCGATGTTTACGATGCCTTAAGCTGGAGTGCGATCGCTTTTTATTTGATTTATTTACAGGTGAGCGATCGCCTTGATGATGGGAAATTGAGGGGTGATCGCTTTATACTATAATTAGTGCGATCACTTGATCTTGTAGTACGATCACCTGATCTTGTAGGGTGCGTTACTTCGTTAACGCACCACCCCCATCATTAAATTCGGTGGTTTATGCGCTTCGCTAACCTACCCCTAAGTTTTATAGCGATCGCCCGACAATATGGGCGATCGCTTTTTTGTCGGGGAAGGTGCGATCGCCTTTTTTTGTGTTGTGGAAGTGCGATCGCTTTGTTGTTGATTCAACTGGGGCGATTTCACTACACGCTTTTTGTTTGCCTTTGAAGATGCGATCGCATATTGTTCTTAAATAGACATTAGTATTTTATAGATGCTTAAAACCTATTTTAGTGCTAATTTTTACATGGTTATAGGTTTTGGTCTCCCTGAATTTAACTGAATTTTCAGAGTCCTGAATTTAACTGAATTATTGAATTGAAAAGCCAAGCATACTTGAAATATGGAATTGCAAGTGTTGTTCATCTGATTCAAAGCTAAGTAATAACACAAAATTAATTACACACATTCTCTTGCTGTTCCCCGTTCCCTGTTGCCTACCTTTTTGTGCAACTACTTATGACACATCAAAATCTACCTACTGCCACAGTTTTGTAATCGCTGTTAAGGCTACCTGAAATTTTTTGTGTAGACTCTTTTACGCTTTTGAAAGTTACCTGAACGAAAAATGTAAAATTTCGTGTAAACATTCAAAATGTCTGCAATTTTTAGATTAAAAAATACCAGCGTAATTCCATGTATATAAAGACACGGAGGATATTAATTCCATGAAATCTCTAGCTAAAATTTTTGTTGCTTTTTTAGTGGCTGTAACCATTGCCTTTGGTGGTTTTTATGATCATGCTAATGCTGCGTCTTACCCTTATTACGATGACTATGAACTCTCTCAAAATATAGACATGATGCACAGTAGAACCCCCATCCCCATCAGTGTCAGCATAGATGCAAATCAAACTATAGACCAAATAATAAACCTCGTACACTATTCGCAAAAGTTTGTTATTGAGGTGGCTAACCAAACTAAATACCCTTTAATTCGTGTAGGTGGTTACAATGATTCATCAAATTGGCCTGTTGGTGATGTTAGTTCATTGAATTTAGTCGGACAACAATTTAGTGGTACTTCTATTGGTGGTAGTTTTTCGTTTGCGGCTAACTATGCAATTGGAGACACTGGAAAATATGTACAATTTGCTGCTTCATGGCCTTATATAGGTTCCAGAAAAATTCACCTCAAAGTAATTAATCAAACTGGTAATGAGCCAGCAAAAATCGCTTGGAAGGAAATGGATAATGCAAGTGATAAAAATCTCAACAACGATCCTTTTCAAGCTCGTGCTTTTATGGCACAGAAAGGCGACTCAGTTATCTGGGTCTATAACGTGCGGAACCTGTGGTCAATAACTAGATTTCCAGGTGGGCTGAAATAAACAGACCATAAGGAATTGCTAAAAGGCTTGTGGTATCACTATTCTTTCTTTTTCCTTTTGACTTTTTACTTTTGCCTTGTTGTACTAGATAGATAATCCCAAGGATAAAGCTCAATAATTATCTTTTTGCGGTTCGTGCTAACCTCAGATATAACGATAACTTAATCATGTGTTTGTCTGAAATTCAAGTAACAAAATTATAGACTTTGTTGCTAACAGACTTCCTCATATATCAGGATGAATCTATCTGTAAAGGGGAGTTATTTCCCCTTTTTTTAATTTCAATTGAGATGAAATAAAGCACTTAATTTTAACTAAGGATGTCTAGATAATGGAATCTCTAATTAAAACTTTTCTGACCTTTTTACTCGCTATCAGTATTGCCTTTAGTGGTTTTCATGTTCATGCGAATGCTGCACTTAAATCAATCGCTTTAGACCAAGCTCAAGTTAGTTTATCTAGTGATTTACATCCCGCAATTCAGCCAAATGAAACTTTAGAAATACCAGTGAATACATTAACCTACAAAACTGCGCTTGAGATCGCCAACAAAACTAAATGTGTCCTTAAACGTGTAGGAGTTTACAATAATTCCTTAGATTGGCCTATTGGTGATGTTATTCCATTGCAGTTAGTTGGTCAAAAATCTAATGAAGATACTTTTTCTTTTGCAGCCAATTATCAAATTGACTGTGGATTAAATGCAGAAAAAAGAAATGTACAATTTTCAGCTTTATCAGGGAGTGATGGTCAGAAAAAAAGCAATATTGCCGTCCTGAATCAAGATGGAAATCAGCCAGCAAAAATCGTTTGGGATGAAATGAAAAACTATAATGAAAAATCCATCGATAATTATCCTTTTAAAGTTCATACTGTCATCAAACAAAAAGACCAAACATTTATTTGGATCTATGAAGTTACAGAGAAAAAATAGCTTTACTCTCGTGATCTAATCTGGCAATGCAGAAATCGCTTTTTTGTGAAGTTTAGACTCTAGCTTAATTGCCGTTCTTTATCTAGAAATTAGATTTTGTCAGACATTAAATTTGGCTGATGATGTAACTCTTTTGCCTCAACTAAAAACTTCAACATATCAACATCTACCTACTGCCACAGTTTTGTAATTGCTGTTAAGGCGACCTGAAATTAGCTGACATTTTTTGTGTAGACTCTTTTACGCTTTTGAAACTTACCTTAATGAAGATGTAAAATTTTGTGTCAAGATTCAAAATGTCTGCAATTTTTAGATTAAAAAAATACCAGCGTAATTCAATGTATATAAAGACAGGGAGGATATTAATTCCATGAAATCTCTAGCTAAAATTTTCGTTACTTTGTTATTAGCTGTAACCATTACTTTTGGTGGTTTTTATGGTCATGCTAATGCTGCGCCTAAAAAGAATTTCATTGAGGTAGTTAACAAAACCAAGAGATGTGTTCTTAGACCTCCAGATACTTACAGTAATTCCTCAAACTGGCCCATTGATCAGGTTATACCATCGATGGTAATTAGCCGAGAAGTTATTAATAGGACTGATTTTTCTTTCGCTGCTAATTATAAAATTGAATGTCAAGAACCAATGAGAAGATATGTACAATTTGCAGCTTCATTAGGTCTTGATGAGCAGCCAAAAATCAATGTTGCAGCCATTCCTATTGAGGGCAATCGGCCAGCGCAAATGGCTTGGCTAGACATGGAAAATTCTAATGAAAAATCTATCAAGATTCGCCCTTATCAAGTTCATGCTGTGATTGAGCAGAACGAAGAAAAAATTATCTGGAGGTATGAGCTGACAGCAGAATATGACTTTTTATAATTTTGTTATAAGGGTTTCCAGGTTTGTTATCATAGTGTCTCCAATTAGGAGAAGCAATTGGGGTAAATTTAGGGAGATTAGTTGTTCAACTTGATAGAATTTCTAATCACATCACTAAAATAACTACGATACAATTGACAACGTGGCTCTACTTCATTACCTACCAGCTTTACCAAACCCATACTCTGCAATTGATAAGCTGAGATGGTTTCCAATCTAACTGGTTTCGTCGAAGTAACCACTTTTTCAAATGCTGCCATGAGTTTTGGTTCATGTTGTAAACTCAACCAATATTCTCGCAAATGATGACGATAAATACCTGCATCTGTTACCGCCTCTGCTAATAATTGTTCCAGGGTGATATGGGGATAAGTTTTGAGATGAGAAAATGCCTGCTGCAACAGATAAGGATGACCACCTACCAATTGCATTAAGGATTCTATTAATAGTTCATCTCCAACTAATCCATATTGCCCTGCAAATTCTTGTGCCTGATCTCTAGTTAGTTCTGGTAATTCAATGGGTAATCCTACATTAAAAGGTGATTGATTAATATTCAAGCGAATATAAACATCCGTAGCATGAGCGATCGCTATCCGGAGCTTTTTCCAATTTGGACGACTTCTGGCTTTTTCATACCAAGAACGCAACAACCCAAAAAAGTCTTCATAAACTTCAGGATAAGGGAAAAGCGCATCCACGTCATCTAGGTAGATAACTAGGGGACTTTCATTGGCAGGCAAGAGGTATTCTTCTAAATAAGTTGTGCAACTTACCTTAGCACCCATACCTTCTTCATCCCAATACTGATCTAACTGATTGGGTAATTTGAGTTCTCGGCTGAGATTGAGACAAAACCAACGCAAAAATTTATTCAGGTTAGTCAGATGAGTTTGCCGATCTGCCATCTCTAAACTTAAACTAGCCGTCCGATAGTTTTCTTTTGCCACTTTACCTAACACTCGTTCCATGAGGGAGGTTTTACCCATTAATTTAGGTGCTTTAATCCGAATCAGAGAACCAGGTTGTAACAGAGTTTCATAGCAGAGAAATTCAATTGCTAATCGCTCCACATATAATTCTGGAACAGCTAAATTTTGTTGACTTTGACGTAAGCAGGTCGCTGGTTTTGCTGCTTTGTGAGTGTGATTTTCTTGTATATTTTTAGGAGTTATTGATTCTGGGATTTGTAAGTAAGATGGGGAGTTAAATGTATTATCCCAATTCCGTTGCAAAGCTTCTTTAAAGTTACTTTTGCGGACTTTTTCTCCCAGAGCTTCTGTGAGCAAATTCCAGAGCTTTGGTGCAACATCTTGACTAATATAGCTTGTTGCATACTGATGTCTAGCTGCAATTTGATCGTATGCGTATCGTTCCCAAGCTCCTTTAAGGACAATGATTTCAATGTCACTTAACTTTCTACAGAACTTAGTAAAAACTGCTTGATTAGCAATTTTAACTGCCTCATCTAAGTCAAAATACATAGTTTTTACGTGTAAAATTTTACTAAATACAATTTTTTCTGACTTGAAAGTAGTGTTAAAGGTTGTTGAAAAAGTGCTTTACTATGATTTTATAAACTTTACTCTTCCCTCATAAAACCCTAAAAAAGCCCACTTCAAAAGGAGGGACTTCGCTCCTAATTCCCCTCTTTTTTTAAGGGAGTTAGGGGGGGATGAACAAGCGTTTCAAAACACAGCCAACTACTTTTAAAACATCCTCTGAAAGAAAACAGGTGTCAGCCTGTGCTGAGTAGGATCTCTTTATTTATGTATTACACAATGCTTACTTATGTAATCTCTGCGATGCTATTGATTATTTCATCAATAGCTATGTTTATAGCAATTCCCTCCCTTGTGGACATAACAGACATAGTATTAACTTCAACACTGGTCGATAAGATTCCAGAATTGTCTTGATCTGATATTACACAATGTTGGAAGTGCGATCGCATCGATAATTTCAGTGTTTTAGTTTGTTTTGGAATGGCTAATTTTAGATACTATTGACCTATAGTTTTAATAAGAATTACTCTATATGTATAAAAATATAATTTCTTTATCCAAATAAATTACCTGAAATTTCTCAGAGGAAATTTGTAAGAAAACTTTAGCTTTGATAAAAATTAACTATAGATTATCTTCAATCCAACTGTTATTAAAAATTGATTCATAAATCCGGTTGTGGATTTTTAAATAACCTTGTTGCTTAATCAATAAGCCGGATAATATCAATTCTCTTACTTCCGGCGTTTCTACTGCACTCAGTTGTTTTAACTGCAAAACTTGTTGATATAGTGCTAATATTTGACTAGTATCACACTCTCCTTTGAGAATGCGATCGCGTATTGTCCTTAAATGTTCTGGTTCGTCTTGGGCTTCCCAGTCTTCGATGATATTTGTGCGGATTAAATTTTCCACCCATGCCTTTTCAGTTTTCTGGGGGACAGAAGCCGATACACTGCGAATTATCTGGCAAATCTTTTGAGTTAAAAATGGTTGACCATTAGTCCAGGACAAAACTTCATTCAGCACGGCTTGGGGGTTACTCACTTTGTCTGCAATTCCTTGCAGCAAGGGTTGGGCTTCATGTTGTTGGAAGCCATACAGTTGAATTGCTTGACCAATATTGAAAGGTGTTCGACGATAATCAGTAATTAAATCATTAGGAGTGGCAACACCAAATAAGGCAAAACATAACCTTTTATACTGGGAATTAAGACCACGCTGGTTATAACAAGAACGAATGAGTGAGAAGAAGTCATTAACAGCAAAATCTAACCCTAAAACACTATCAATTTCATCTAAAAAGATCACGATTTGAGGTTGTGTATTCTCTGGTAATTGTACTTCTTTTAATAAAACTTCCTCAAAAAATCGACTTAATCGCTGTACAGGAGCAATATCCAAGCGGTCTTGCCACCAAACTTTTAAATTAACCTTGTCCAACAAGTCAAAAGCTTGCCACAATTCCACAGTTAATCCCTTATACCATTGTTCTGGGGTAATGTTTTCGTTGCCTATTCGCGTCATATCTATAGCAGCACAACAAAAACCCTTTTCCTGTAAATGATGCCTCATCCTTACCATCAAACTGGATTTCCCCATCTGTCGAGTATTCAGGATATAACAAAATTCTCCACTTTTTAATGCTTTATAGAGATAACGGTCTGCGGAACGCACTACGTAAGTAGGCGCATCAATAGGCAAACTACCACCTACTTGATAATCATAGGTTGAAGCTTCTTCAGCACTTTTGAGCAGAGCATTTTCAAACTCTAATTTTGCTTGAGTAGCTTTGAGAATTTCTAGGGTTTGTGATAATTCTTGAGTACGTTCTTCTACTTTTTCTTCTAGGGTGGTGTAGAGACGAGAATTTTCAATAGAAATAGCCGCTTGGCTAGACAGGATATTTAAAACTTGGACACGATCTGGTGTAAATGCGCCAGTTGTGAGATTATTTTCTAAATATAAAATACCGTTGAGTTGCCCTTGATTGAGTAAGGGAATACATAGAATTGATTTGGCTTGAATGGCGATAATGTAAGGGTCACTGCTAAATTGTCCCTCATTGACGGCATCATTGAGAACTACATTTTCCTGGGTACGTGCTACATAGTTGATGATGGTAGTAGCCAGCAAAGGAGTTTGAGTAGAAACGGCTGGCGAATATATGGGAATAGACTGTAGGATTGTAACTTCATCAGAATCAATTGTTCCTACTGCTTCAATTACCCAACTCTCATCAGAATGCAAAAGCAAAAAGCCTTTTTGTGCGCCTGCATTCTCAATCATAATTCTCATTAACTTCGCCAGCAACTTACTAAGAACAATTTCCTCAGCTAGAGCTTGGGAAGCTTTAATAACTGTGCTTAAGTCAAGTAATTCTCCATGAGTATCAGTAACCGAAATAGTTGTACTAATGCTTTTAACTTTTCCTAAATTGGTCGTCCCAGTCAAATATTGTGGATATTCATCTTCTAATTGCTTGATTTTAGCTTTAGCTCCCCAGAGAGTATAACAATAGTAAGCATTTTTCAGATATAATTGCCCAATTTCTTCCCTACCTAGTTGTAAATAAAATTCTGCTGCTCGTTCATAAGCCAAAGCTTCTTCATGGATAAATTCATATTTCTTAGCACCTTGAATAGCTCGTTCATACAGTTCTTCGGCTTGCCAACTCTCTCCTAAAATTCTTGCTTTTTCAGCCGCCACTAAATTATATTTATGTTGAAAGTTTTCTGGGCAATTTTGAGACCAGATTTTCATACTCTCCTGATTTTTATCTACTTGTTTGAGAAATTCTGCTTGCTGTGCGACATCACAGCTATGATAAGCAGCAAGAAAACTCAGAGAAGAATAGAAATTATGTTGAGGTGCTGTTAAAAATGAGCTAGAAGCTTTGACATACTGTTCCGCCTGCATACCATTAGCAGCAGCATAAGTATAATCCTTGAGAAGATAACAGTAAAATGTCTTTGTGAAATAAACAAATAATATTAACCATTGACTGTTACTCTGAATCCACTTTTCTAAATATTCCTGTTCTTCAGTGATATTATTACCAATTATCAACTGATTAGGAGTCTCGACACTAAGTAATTTACTGGTTAATTTATAAAATATTTCTGTCAGGAATATCGAGAATTGTTGCTGGAGATTTTTGATGGCTACAGAATATTTTTGGTAATCCTGTTCAACCTCTGCTAAATTTTCTCCCCCAAATAATCTGATCAAACAATAATTTATCGCTACATAAGAAGCAAACTCATTTTCTCCTGTATCTATACCTACTTTAAATCCATGTATTAATTTATTTTGTGCAACTACATTCCTGAGATGCTCTCGCCAATGCCAGATTTGTCCATAATACATCTGCATAACAAAGGCTTCAAGTTTGCTAATATTAGAGCTTTCTACTAGTTTGAGAGCTAAATTGCCAAACCTATAACCATAATCAACATCTTGTTTGATGCTACATAAAAGCATTCCATAAGTACTATATATATAAGCCGCATTCGGTGGGTTGCCATATTTTAAGCAGAGATTCATCTGCGCTAATATAATCTCTACAAATAAAGGAAAATTTGTCGTATGTGTAGCAGAAACAATTTGTTGTAGTATTTGAATAACAGCTATTTGATACTGATCTGTCATCACAGGTAATTGATGTAGATATTCAATATTATTCCCCTGTAAGAATGTTTGAATTAAATTTTGTTGTTGTTCAAGTTTCTTCTCTATATCGCTGTGTTCTTGGACAATATTTGTTCCCAACTTGCTTAAAATCTTCATGGCAATATCTATTGCCTGATTAGCTTGAAATGTCGTGTAATAATAAAGTATTTGTAATTGATAAACTTTGGCTTCATCGAGAATATTTTGGGCTTGTGCCAAAATAGTGGCAGATAACTCCTCAAATTGCTCAAATTTAGTATTTAAGTACAGCAATTCTAGAGTTTCTATATGCAGTTCCCATGTTAATGTGTACTGATCATGCCAGCTATTCGCTGTTAAGAGTTTTAATCCTGTCTCTAGATATTTAAGTGCAGGTTGATAAGCTGTTGATGCTTTAGCTCTTTTAGCTGCTTGCAGATTTAATTTGGCTAATTCATCCTGCTCAAATTGCTCTGTGATTAATTCTGCTCCGGCGTTGAGTTGGTTCACAATATTAAAAATATTTTCTTCTAACTCATCTTCTGGAGTGTTTTTCAGCAACAGGCGGCCGATTTGCAGATGAATAGCTCTTTTCTCGGCTGCTGAAATTAGACTATACGCTGCTTGCTGAACCCGATCATGGGAAAATTTGTAGATAATAGAGTCAGGATACTTGGGAATAAAAGCAGATGATATTTCAGCCGCATCATTTGATATTTCTTCCTGACTCCATAGCAGAGGGATTTGATAATCCTTACTTAAAGGAATAATCAATCCTGCGTTGATAGCTGGTTCTAGTGCTTGAGCAGCAACTGTTTGAGATTTGATACTTACAATAGCCAGTGTTTCTAAATTGAATTGGTTACCTATACAGGCAGCTAATTTTAAAATATTCTGGGTATTATTAGTGAGTTTTTCAATTTGACTGACCATGAAATCAATGACATTATCAGTTATACCTACACTTTGAATTTGCTCAATATCCCATTGCCAAAATCCTTGTTTACTTTCTGTTTGAGTCGGAGTAATTGCAGGATGAGCAAAAAATAAAAGCTTTTCCTTATAAAAGCCTTGTAATAATTGCGTCAAGAAAAAAGAATTGCCATCGGTTTTCTGAGTAACTAACTCCGCTAGAGAGTACGAATCTTCTAATGAACAATTTAGAGTATCAGCAATTAATTGATTAACATGATTGATGGCTAAAGGTTTCAGCTTGATTTCACTAACTGTAATTTCTTTCTGTTTAATTTGCTCTAAGGTTGCTATTAAAGGATGAGTAGGACTGACTTCATTGTTGCGATATGCTCCTATGATCAATAAATATTGATTATTAGCTTGAGTTATTAATTGCTCGATTAAATTCAAAGATGGTAAATCTGCCCATTGTAAATCATCAAGGAAGATAACTAAGGGATGTTCTTTTTGGCAGAAAATACCAATAAATCTGGCAAAGAATAAGTTAAACCGAATTTGGGCTTCAGTTGCTCCTAGTTTTTCAATAGGTGGCTGTTTACCGATAATCTTTTCTAGCTCAGGAATTACATCAATGATGATTTGACCATTATTTCCCAAAGCTGTTGAGATTTTATGTTGCCAATTTTTTAAAGTTATTTCCGGTTCACTGAGGAGTTGATAGATTAAGTGTTGAAAAGCCTGTGTAATTGCTGCGTAAGGAGTAGTTCTTTGCAACTGGTCAAATTTTCCCTGAATGAAATATCCGCGTTGGCGTGTAATTGGTTTGTGAATTTCATTAATTAAGGCGGTTTTGCCAATACCTGAATAGCCAGAAACCAATATCATCTCAGTAGTACCTTGGCTGACTCGCTCAAAGGTAGTTAATAGTTGAGTGATTTCCTGTTCTCGTCCATACAGTTTTTGCGGAATATGAAACTTGTCGAAAATATCCTGAGTTCCTAAAGGAAATTGAGAAATCTGTCCGCAAGTATTTAATTGTTGCAGACAAGTTTCTAAATCTGCTTTGATTCCCCAAGTACTTTGGTATCGTTCCTCTGGAATTTTTGCTAGTAATTTCATGACAATATTAGATACTGTCAAAGGAATAGAGGTGATTAGTTCATGGGGTGTTGTCGGATGTTGGGCGATATGACAATGAACTAACTCCATCGGATCATTAGTTGCAAATGGGAGTTGATTGGTTAATAATTCATAGAATGTCACACCCAAAGAATAAAAATCACTGCGGTAATCTATGCCTCGGTTCATTCTACCCGTTTGCTCTGGGGCAATATAAGCTAAAGTTCCTTCTAATTGATTAATGTGCCAAACTGTCTGATTTTCTGCGGATAAACGGGTAGAAATGCCAAAATCAATGATTTTTAATTGGTCAGTGCTGGGATTATAGACTATGTTGCTAGTATTAATGTCTTTGTGAATAATATTGGCTGTGTGTATGGCTGCTAAACTTTCTGTAATTTTGATGGCAAGGGTGAGAAATTCTGGTAGTCTATATCGATGCTGAGAGATTAACATTTTTAAAGACTGACCACCAAAGTCTTCTAAAAGCATTACTAAACTATTTTGATATCGCTTTAAGTCATAGGCTTTAATAATTTTATCTGAGTTAAAGGAACGAATAATTTCATATTCTTGTTTATATCGGGTTAATTCTGTGGGAGTGGGGTAGTTTTCTTTCAGAATTTTGAGGATAATTGGTTGGTTTTCTGGCTGGAGAATACCTCGATAAACTAAGGAGTTAGCACTTTCGTATATTTTCTCAGTTTGTTGATAATTGATTATGCTATCCATAGATAATATGTAATGGTGTAAACAATTTCATATTTGGAATCAGGGCTTTAGGACTAAAGTCAAGTGAAAGATAGATAATTTTAGGGGCGCAATATATTGCGCCCCTATCTGTGTAGCTGATGTCAAAGATAAAGCTTGATAATTCTCGGATACCTCTAACTACAACTTAGTGGTATGTAAGGAAAGGGAGGAGAAAAATACCGCACATCGACTAAATACTCTTCGGAGTTATCAGAGCCTTTTCTCTTATGAAAAAACGGAATTGATGTTGCATTTTCTGTCTTTGGATCATCTTCAGCATCAGCCCAGGCTTTAATATCATCAATATTGAGATTATCTGAAGAAGGTATTGGAGGATAGGGAATAATGGCTTGATAAGCAATAGAATTATTACCAGGACTTAGTGACATTTCAATGATATCGCCTTTAAAGGTATCCCAAGATACTTCTAATCCATACTTCATTACTATTTCACCTGTACTCAAAATCGGTTGAGAAACCTGGTGATAACTGACTATTTCTCCTAGTTTACTGGTATATTTTCCATCTTTATCCACCCCATAATATGCTTGTCCTGATAGCAATAAGCCTAAAGCGATTCCCTGCCAAGCTCTACTATTAGGTAAAACCAAAAATCTAGTTTTTTGAGTGTCATATTGAGATTTAAGTGGGTAGTATATATCAAGGTTATCTGGTTTTAGATTTTCAGAAGAGGTATTTTGATCAGCTAGGAAAATTTCTCTAGCGATCAGACCATCCAAAATATCGGTTTTATCGCCAACAAATTCATGCCATTGACCTTCAGTAAAACAATTCCATAGTTTTCCACAATTCTGGTTTTTTGCGTGTAAGTAGGCATACCAGGTTTTAGCAATTAGCTGGGATGTTTTGCGAGTGTGTAGTAAAGTTCGGATTGGCTCATAAAAATTACTTAGTTCAATGGAATGACTACCTAGCAAATCTTTGAACGAAGTTCTAGAATCTAGACATCTTCTAGTTAAGGTATCTATAAAACCTGCTGGAAAAACTACTCCACTCGAAGGTAAATATGTTGCTATACTGATATTTTTTTCGTTTATATTATCCTCATCTAAATATGGAGATTTAGGATAATCATTTAGCTTGTTGATAGTTTCCTGATCAAGCTGATAGTCAGAAAAATATATGCCATCTGTGGTATTTTCTGGTCTAATTCTTTGTCCAGCTACTATTGTTGTACGTATGAATTTACCCCTAGTTTGATCAGGGATGGGTTCAACTAATAGTATCTGATAATAGGCATTGTCGTACCAGGAGCCAGCTTCCATTGCATCTGCTCCGCTACCTATATGTATTGCTTTTTCTATTTGATTTTCGTTATTTGCGTCGGACATTAATGATATTCTCCTCTGAGTATTAACAAACTTGAGAAAATTTCAAGCCAAACCGTAAAAGCATCTGGGATTATCCCAAACAATCTTCTGCACTGTTTCTGGAGATAACTGCGCTTCAAGCTCTACAACTTTTTTCACAATGTCCGGTTGATGATCCATGTGGGGGTAATCAGAACCGAAAATTAAGTTATCTGAACCGATGTACTCAATAACTTGAGATAAGTAAGGTTCAGCAGGTTCAATGGCAACAAAACACTGACGATGGAAATACTCTGATGGCTTGATGCTTACATGATTTTTTACCTCCCAAGATAAATTTTGGTACTCTTCATCCAGTCGCCAGAGCCAGTAAGGAAGCCAACCACAGCCAGACTCTAAAAAAGCTACCCGCAAATGAGGGTGACGTTCTAGCACGCCTCCTTCAATCAACGCTAATAATGCCATCATCTGTTCTATGGGATGAGAACAAGCGTGCATGGCAAAACGAGTATGAAATCGGTCTGCACCTGTGGTTGGTAAGCGGCTGTGTGTTCCTTCATGAATTCCCACAGCTATATCTAATTCCTCACAGGCTATCCAAAATGGCTCATAGGCAGAATCGCTCAAAAGTCGTCCTTTGACGGGGTTAGGGCGTAAAAAGACAGATTTCCAGCCAAAATCAGCTATGCGATGTAGTTCTGACACCATTTGCTCTGGAGCGTGAAGATTAATCGCGCCTACTCCTTTCAATTTGTCTGGAGCATAGCTACAAAATTCTTCGTATAACCAAGTGTTGTAGGCGCGGGTAAATGCTCCTACAACTTCTGCTGGCATACTATCAATGGCGAAGAGCCACAATCCATAAGTGGGATAAAGAAAGGCTATATCAATCCCCATCTGTACCATTGCTTGCAGGTGAGATTCTGCATCGTAGCGATGAAAATAAGCATGGGGATGAGCCTGCATCATCTGGCGATTTCCCTCTTCTCGCATCTGTTGGGATATCTTTTCTACAATGTCTTCGCCTTGAATTTTCATATCTGGCGAGGGTGCAAAGTGCTTAAATTCAGGGGCGAGATATTTAGCCCACATCTGCGGAGGCTCAATCACATGGGCATCAGCATCAATAATTTTGTATCCGTACAACATATATACTTACATTACATCCACATTGGATAGGGGTTGAGTTGTTCTTCTGTCAGAGGCTGTTGCAACCAACCCATTTTTACGGGAACATCATAAAGCCTTCCTGAACCTAAACGTTTCCACATATGGCGCATTCCCGGTACAATTACTTTGGCTACTCTCAGTCCAATGTCAGGGCGAGTCTGATCGAGAACGAGCATTTCTAGACCATTTTTTTCCACTATTTTTTGGCAAAGCTTGACATCTTCTAGGAGGTCGTTACTGGCCAGTTGGGGATAATCTGTATAGAGTTTAGGAGTTTGTTGATTAGGAAGTAGATAAGGGTGGTTGGAAACATTCGCAGATTTCCACCATTCAATAGCGAGGCGATCGCCAAATGAGGGATATTGAGTGCTACCATCCGCATTAGCTAACAACAAGTTCGGTAGAATTTGGTTAACTTCCGTTAAAGCTCGACTAATTGCCAGTTTTGGATCAAAATGAGCGCCATATCCCAGGATAATATCTTCTACATATTGATCAGTTCTGCGACTAATCGCCGCAAAAGTAGGAATATTTAGGTCATTAGTAATATCTAACACCCACAATTGCCTGTCAATAGCTTGATAATATTTATTTAAATTTTCAAAATAAGGCTCACGAAAACTCTCTAAATCTACCAAAGGTTTTGGCAAGCGATTGTACCACCATAAGGCTACACAATCCCGTTCAACTAATTCCATAAATCCTTGAAGAATAGCTTCTTCGAGGGTATTACCTGCCGCACAGCCATTGGAGTCTGCCCAACAATCTGGTTGATCTTGGGGATAGCCATAATAGCAGTAAGCTGTTGGTAGATATTTGAATTCTTGATTGGTTAAAGACCAAACTGGTGTCCAGTCTATTTCTCTGTCTATATCAAAGGGTGGGGGAACTTTTTGAAACCAACCTTCACACTCAGTATTCCATTGCTCCCGATGCTGATATTGCTGTTGACTAAAATTCATACAAGCATTAGGATGAATAGCTTTGTCTCCCAGTTTTTGGTAACTGCTTTTGTGTCTGATTTCATCTCCCTGAAATACCCCAGAATATCTCTCTATCGCTTCACAAAAACCACTCGCCTGGGCTTGAATATCTGTTTTTCCTTTGCCTGCACTCCTGCCACCAATATTTTGACGTAAGCTATGCAAATCATCAAAAATACTTTGAAAATGATGCTTGGCAATATATGTATGCGTCAACCCATTTCCTGGTATTTTCGTTAATTCTCGGACAATACCTGTAATCGGACTAATATGATGTTGATATTTTCTGAGAGTTTCTTGTGGTGAACAAGTACGATGTCCGCCGTCATAAATAAAAGTTTTTTGGCGATTTTCTAAAACAATAGGTAGGGGTTGTTTGTCTAATATCTTAGCTTGATCTCCACAACTAGGACATTGGGGACGCTTGACAAGGATGTGTTCTTGGATTTGCAGTGTCAAAGTATCGTATGTGATGAGAGTCCCTGCTAATCTTTGATTTTCACCTTGCACAATCCACTTAAATATTTCTGTCGCCACCATCCCCAATACTGTGTGGATTGTAGAATTTAAAAATCCCAATGGAGGAGATAAAGAAATTTGTTTGTGTCTGTGAATGAAGCTGGCGATCGGTCTATTATGCCGTAAGCGAATTGCTAGACATTCCCAACATCCTGTTTTGTCTGGCTCAAATATCGGCCCTATCCACGGAATTGTTCCTAAAGGATTGACTAATAGCCAGGGAGTGCGGGAATGTAAAGCTTGTTTATTAAATTCTTCTAGTTCAGGATGCAGGTAATCATCAGTTAATACTATAGTGACATCTCCAGTATCTACTATTTGAATACCCAAAGATTTAAGGATGACAATTAACTCATTGTGATGAACAGAACCACAAGTTTTAACAGTAACAGATACTGATTGCAATCTTTGAGCAGCTAGTGTAGGCTCAATATTCAGATGATGGCAAAAGATAGCTAAATTTGCAGGTAGTGAGTCATGCTGTTCTACCAGATGACCTTTTTGTTGCATTTGAAATAAAGCATATTGAGCCTTGACACTAACCTCAAGCAGATTTTCAAAAAAATGACTATCTTCAGGAGATAATTGTTGAGAGCTAATGAGTGATAATTGAATGATGTCAATAATTTCATCAAGACTATAATGGTTTTCTTTGATTAAAGCAGCTATTTGACAAGAAAGCAGATCATTTAATACAACTTCTTCTCGTTCAGACAAAAGAAGTAGTTTATCCATTTCTAGTATTTCAATAAGGTAAGCAGGATTGAAATATAATTTGCTAATCATTGTTTTTGAAAAGAATCAATAAGAACCTTTAAGATAGTGTTTAAAAAGTTGTTGGTTATAATTATTAGTATTTTTTGATACTCTTATTAACTATTCGCCCAAATATTACCAAAATTTTGGGCTATTTTTTCAGCTTTTTCTTAAGATTTAAGACTTATGATAGGATTCTGATTTGATTTCTAAATTATCGGTTGAGGTGGGGAGTAATCAAATTAAAGTCCTATTATGCCAGTTCTTGATTATTTAGGTGTAATTATGTAAGATGCTTAAATAATTACTGCTTAAGAAGGACTTGATAATCTAGCGAAAAAGGCAAAATTTACACATAGATAAGCTCTCATGCTAGATTTTCAGGATTTATGGAAATTTCTCACGTTCATTTTTATGTAGAAGATGCTGCGGCTTGGCGGGATTGGTTCGTATACTATCTGGGATTTGCCGCCGTTAATAGTGGAATAAGTTCAGCACACACTTGCACTGAAATGGTGCAGAGTGGTGCTATTTGCTTTTTGCTATCTTCACCATTATTGCCGACAAGTCCGGTTGCCGAGTTTTTGCGCCTCCATCCTCCTGGGGTGGCGGATATTGCTTTTACTGTGCCAGATGTGGAAGTTGCGATCGCGCAAGCAGCAGCCCAAGGTGCGACCATCTTAGAACCCATCCAAGAATATGCCGGCTGTAGGTGCGGTAAAATTGCGGCTTGGGGTGGGATGACTCATACTTTGATGGAAAAATCAGCCAGTGTGAATTGGGAAGCACGCGATCGCCCCATGTTTACCGCCATTGATCATTTAGTTTTAAATGTACCAGTTGGTGAGTTAGAGCCTGCTGTGGCTTGGTACAAAAACGTTTTAGATTTGCAACCACAACAAGCATTTAAAATTAAAACCGATCGCTCTGGATTGTACAGCCAAGTGCTAGTTTCCCGGAATGGCAGTGTACAATTACCAATTAATGAACCAACTTCTCCTAATTCGCAAATTCAAGAATTTTTGGATGTGAATCACGGTGCAGGTATTCAACACATTGCGTTGCGAACATCAAACTTAATTAGTGCGATCGCCCAATTACGTAGCCGTGGTTTATCTTTATTGTCGGTTCCCCAGACTTACTACTCCCAGTTAAAAAAGCGGACAGAATTTCCCTTATCACCCTTAGAATTAGAAGCGATCGCTCAACAAGAAATTTTAGTAGATTGGCAAGCTAATACCCAAAACGCATTATTACTGCAAATTTTTACTCAACCTATTTTTGGACAACCGACATTTTTCTTTGAGTTTATTGAACGACGTTTTCAAGCACAAGGTTTTGGCGAAGGTAATTTTCGCGCTTTATTTGAAGCCATTGAAAGCGAACAAATAAAACGTGGAACTTTACACTTTGAATAAACAACTAGTTTTGCTGATTGCTGCCAAGTTTGCTACATATACCTGAGCATCACTGCTAAATTATGAATGGGAAATAACTTGCGGGCTTGATGAGCCAAGTTTTACTACACTACATGCTAAAGCATTAACAACGGACGGTTTAGGTTGGTTGCTTATTTTGCTTACTTTTTTTGAGAGATTGCTACTGTTTTTCTGGTAGCGATCAGCCTCAAAATTCTTTATCTCGAAAAGGACAGATATAACAGGAAGTCCTTGTTGATTACTCCTATCCTCACCTCATTCATCTTGTAATGAATGAGGGCTTTTTTATTTAGTAGAATTTACACCAATCACACCAATAATAATTAAAGCTATTGATAAAAATTTCACCAGAGACATCGATTCTCGAAACCAAATTACACCAATCGTAGCGATGACAGTTGTTCCTAAACCAGACCAAACAGAATAAGCAACGCTGACTTCAATTTTTTTGAGAGCTAAAGTTAAAAAGCTAAAACATATTCCATAACAAACAAAAATTAATACTGAGGGAATAGTTCTTGTAAATCCCTCAGACAATTTCATAGAAGTTGTCCCAGCGACTTCAAATAATATTGCTGTAATGAGATAAATCCAACTATTTATCATATTTATTGATTTATTACAAGATGATAATGGGAATATGATTTTGACAATCAAACAGAATGAATAAAAACTATATAATTTATAAATTATAGATTTCTGCTATTTTGATAACATTTATCCTCATCTGATTAAATTTGCCAAAATTATGTGAATCACATACCCTAATTCTTCAAAAAGTCAGAGATATATCAATAATTCAAATTTATATTCAGTTTACCACACCTCTATTATGGGGGTTTACCGTACTACTAACAACATTCGGTAATCATGATGAAATTGGTGCTAAAAACCGAATTTACACCCCTGGATCTTATGAATACGATAAGAACAAAGCAAATGATTTAAACCTAAATCAACTACACAAACTGAGAAATTAAATGAGGTGGGAATATGACACTCGTACGTTGGAATCCTTGGCAAGAAATCAACACTCTCCAAAGACAAATCAACCGTTTATTTGAAGAAGAAATGCTACCATCTACTTTACTTGATAGAACCTTGGCAAAAGTTCCGGCTGCGGAATTACAAGAAACTGAAGAAGCAATTCATCTCAAACTAGAATTGCCAGGAATTGAAGCCAAAGACTTAGATGTGCAAGTGACTGAAAAAGCTGTCTATGTTAGCGGTGAACGTAAATCTGAAACCAAAACAGAAGGCAAAGGCATTACCAAGAGTGAATTTCACTATGGTAAATTCCAACGCTTGATTCCTTTACCAACTCGCATTCAAAATACCAATGTGACTGCTGATTATAAAGATGGTATTTTGAATTTGACATTGCCTAAAGCTGAAGACGAGAAGAAAAAAGTCGTCAAGCTAAATCTAGAATCTATTGGCTAAAAATTAGAGACGTTGCAACACAACGTCTCTATTCACATCTCGTACTGAATCATATCCCCGACTTGTTCAAGAAGTCGGGGATCTTGTTGTTCACGAATAGTTGAAAATTGTTACAAACTGCGATTTCTACCGGATGATTCTTTTCTGTCCATAGGAAAAACTTCAAAATCGAAAGTTGCAATCAGACGGTCATCAATGTATACCTGTATTTTATGTTTACCAGGAGGATCACCTGCTGCGATCGTCCAATAGTTTTGAATCACACCATCATTCGCTATGGTTTTGCGCCTCATTACCGACTCTGTACCGTCAGCAGAGACTGAAAAGTTTTCACCATCATCTGTAGCCCAAGTTTCTGGGGGTTTTGGCAAGCGTAAGACTTCTCGCCATGTAACTTCGCCTTGGTAGTCTTTGAGTTGAATCCGCCACCCATATTTACTACCTTCTTGTAGTGGTACTCTGAATGTGGGGATGAAGTTAACTTTACCTCTAGCATCAACTCTCGCTATCCCAAACTCAGCTTTATCAATCGCAATCGGCTTTTTAGTATTGCTTGCTTGAGAAATAGACCGAGATGATGCTGTTTTATCGGCGGCGATCGCTACTTTAGCATTGATTGGCTGAGAAGCTACCAACCCGGAAACTAGCCAAGAAGAAGTTAGTACAACTATTGCAGTCCAAATTCTCATTAGCAAAATTGTTGGTCATTTACTAGTACTTATTCCCATCCTCCTACCTGGCTTCCGGGTTTACTCCCAATAAACAGGCAAATTGGCAGAATAAATATTGAAGCATTAATAATCAGTTTATAGTTAAATTGACAACATCAATTCAAGTAATTAAAAATACTTTTCTCTCCAGCAACTTAGCAGAACTGCAAAAACTATCATTACAATTTTTCAGTGTAGGTGCTAAATGTGCATTGATTATTTTTAATACGGAATTTTTGATATGTAAGCAATTGCTGACAGTTGGCAATTTGCTAAATAATCATTGCTGCATTACACGTTGCGATCGCAAGTGTAGCAGAGATAAAAATTCTGCCAACTCAACTAACCCTTCGGCTTCCCTTTGTTCTGCGTGGGTAAGCATTTCACCTGTATCTTGGCGATCAAGTAGAACTTGAAGACGTTCTTGGACAGCTTCGGGAAGTTTGAAATGAGTTAGTTCAACTGGTATCTCGATAATTTCAGGCATACAAAGTATGTCTTGTAAAATTGCCACCACTTCTAGAGCTAGTGTAACTCAATATTCTTCAGAGAATCGCCAGTGGTGATTTGGTGCGATCGCATCTGTATTTAAAGCTCTTCTACAATCACACCGCCTGATTTTAATAATTGAATGGCTTCCTCTTTTTGCATCCTAGCAGTGGCGATGAGGTCTGACCCTCTACCTAAACGATGAAAGACTCGCAGAATTTTCCCGTTCTCATCTTCTATTGTGACCAGAAAATTTCTTGTCGTAGTCATCACTCTACCCGCTTCTATAATTTCAACTCCTTTGCTTCTTGTCTGAACTACAAAGACTTGTCCTTCTTCCAGAACATCTCTATCAACAATTTCATCAGCAGCTTTTGAGCTATTAAGTACAGAATTTGCTGTATCAAAATCAGAAGAATGCGCGGTAGAAATTTTTACAAGTAAACTACTAGTCAGAACTATCATACTTGCAAGCGGAAGTACGTAAATCTTTGAAATAGTCATTGATTTTTGTTGTTTACTGAGTAACTGATTCTTGTATAACGTAAGTAAGATAGTCTACGCAATGTATCGTGCGATCGCTCTCATCCAAATATAGAGTTATGATACAAGGTTGATGTGCTGCTATGTTAGATTATGGTTACGGTGTAAGCACAATTCAGCTTTCTACAACCAGCTATGCGGTAAATTGAACAGTTATAATTTGACTTATTACTGTGAAAATTTCCATTTGGTTTGGTGAGTATGGATTTTACAGCCACTTTAAATGAGATTAAGACCCTCACTATTGAAGAACGCATTCGTCTTGTGCAAGCTATTTGGGACAGCATTGCAGCAGAACAGAGTTCCCCTGATATTACAGAAGCGCAAAAACAAGAACTTGAGCGCCGGATTAACGATTACGAAGCTAATCCAGATAATGTTATGACATGGGATGAAATTAAAGCTTCAATTAAAAGACAATAATGGATTACGTTTTAGTATTTCGTCCAGAAGTTCGTGATGAACTCGATGAGGCGTATAGTTGGTATGAAAATCAGCAAGCTGGACTTGGCGATGAGTTTTTGGAATGTGTAGACGATCTTCTAAATAGAATTTGCCAAATGCCAGAATCTTATGCTGTTGTCTATAACGATATAAGAAGAGCTATTTTACAGCGTTTTCCTTATGCTATTTACTATCGAATTGTCTCTAGTCGAATTATTGTAATAGCAATTTTTCATGGGCGAAGAAATCCCACAATTTGGCAAAAGAGAAATTAGCAAGTTACTTTTATTGAATGGAAAAATTACTATTTATCGCCTGCTGTGATTTTGTGCGATCGCGCTAAAATATTGCTTAGAAGCTGAATGCTAAAGGATGAGCTTAATGTCAATTGTTGTTACCCTTAGCCCAGAATTAGAAGCATTACTACGTGATAAAGCTGCTCGCCAAGGTCAAGATATTAGTATTGTTGTATCTGAGTTACTAGCCAGTGTCCTAGAGTGGGAAGTGCAGGAGTCACAAGAGGCTGTACAAGGTATTCAAAAAGGATTAGATGATTTTGATGCAGGAAGTTTTCGGTCTTTTAATGAGTTGGTGATTGAACGTGCTGTGAGTCAATTTTCGCCAGAAGAACTATCTGCTTTTCGTAATTGGTTTGCAGAATTTGATGCTGCTATTTGGGATCAAAAGTTTGAGAAAGATGTACAAACAGGAAAGCTCAATAATCTTGCTCAGAAAGCATTAGAACATCTGCGGAAAGGACACTGTACGGATCTGTGATACACAAAGCAACTCCAGACTTTTGGTATCACTACCGACAGTTACCACGCAATATTCAGGAACTCGCTGATCAGTGTTATGCTTTACTCAAGCAAGATCCCTGGTATCCATCACTGCATTTCAAGAAAGTAGGGAGTTTTTGGTCTGCAAGAATTGGCTTACACTATCGGGCATTAGCTGTTCAAGAAGATAACAAAATAGTTTGGTTTTGGATTGGCTCACATTCAGAATACGATAAACTTCTAGGGCAGTAGCACAAAAATAAATTACTGAAACTGTATCTGTAATGAGATCGCTCTCATTCAGAAACTAGAATAATGATATAGAAAAATCTGGGAGATTATTAGGTATGACTCCAGTATTTAATGAGAAATCAGCTATTATCCGTACAGAACGTGGTCTGACGATCGCTGGAACACGCATCACTATTTATGATGTTATGGATCACCTTTTGGCTGGATGGACACCTCAATTGATCCGAAATTGGCTTCCTTTAACAGAAGAACAACTTGATGCTGCACTTGCATATATTAACGCCAACCGTACTGAAGTAGAAGCAGAATATCAAACAGTTTTAAAAGAAACCCAAGAGCTACGTAAATACTGGGAAGAGAAAAACCGCGATCGCATTGCAAAAATAGCTAAAATGCCACCAAAGCCAGGACAGGAAGAGATTTATGCTAAACTTCTGGCTTGGAAAGCTAAACTTGGTCTAAATTGATGATTTTTCTGGTTGATTACAATCTGACAGGCTATGTGGTTTTGTTTCAAGGAACACTGGCTGCTGAAGGTTGGCTAGAGCTTTTGTCAATTCGTTTTGTAACTCTGAGCGAGGTGGGTTTAGCTGCTGATACCAATGATCGACTTATCTGGCGGTTCGCACAGTCTAATCAGATGCTTCTTTTAACAGCGAATAGAAACGCCAAAGGTGAGGATTCACTCGAACAAACAATTCGTGAAGAAGGCACATTAACAACACTACCTGTAATTACAATTAGTAGTTTGGATAGACTTATTGAGCGAGAGTATCGAGAACAGTGTAGTGCGCGTATTGTTGAAATTGTACTGGATATTGAAAACTACTTGGGCGTTAGTCGTTTGTTCATTCCGTAATTCTAAAGGGATTCTGTGCGATCGCTTTTAGCCAGCATTACCAAATTATACGAATAGCTGATTGTAGTGAATGAGCGATCGCCTGTGGTGATTTTGTGCGATCGCTTTTAGCCAGCATTACCAAATTATACAAATAGCTGGTTGTAGTGAATGAGCGACTACCTGTTGCAACTAAAAGTTATGATTAAGCATCTAACGCTTTATGAAATGCGTTAAAATATACTTCCAATATTTTAAGTCAAATCTATTTGTATCTATCGCGTATGAGATTGGAAGACCTTAGAAAAGATAATATTGGTCAGATTTATGCTTGGTTTCCTAAAAAGGGAGACAATGAATCTTCTAGGCTCCTAATTACCTACCCTTACTATTCAATCAAAGCTTTCTACTTCTCATGCCAGAATCTTGAGCAACTGGAGCATTCAAAAAATATAATCAATCAAGGAAATGTATCTATCAGTGCAGTTGGTTTTTGGTTTCTGGCTATTGAAGCATTTATAAATACATTGTTAAAAATTGCTTGTTTCCTTGTAAATAGGGATTTCAAAAAACTAAGAGGAAAAGATATTAACGGTCGCATTTCAGCAATTTTTGATATATTGCAAATAGAGAAAAATGAATTTCAGCGATCAGGAATAGTACCCAAGTTAGAAGAATTTAAAACTTTCAGAAACGAAATTTTTCATGACAGATTCTTTGATTCAGAAGTTCAATTTTACAAGACAAGTTTTTCTTCTATACCTTATATGGCTAATCAGGTAGATGTTTTACAAGCCTCAATTATTGCTTTGGAAATTTTTCAGGCATTCCGATTTGTATACCCTGGATGTGATTTAATGCCAGATATATTTATTCAGAAAAATACATCATTTGGATTTATTAAGTATGATCTTCTTTATAAAGAAGTCATGTTACCGCTTTTTTATGAAGCTCTAAATAAACATAGTCTCGATACAAATTTAGCAACTGAACCTTTAGAAATAAGACTTCCAGAGAGTTCAATATTACAGAAGGGAGATGTTGAGATACAAATACGAGCAGATCATCAAGAAAACCTTGTTTACTCAGCCAATAATACTGAAACAAATATAGGAGCTACTTTGTTTGATAAAGTCCGTGACTATATCAAAATAAATGAGGAAGAAACCTTTCCACCTCCTAAGTATTAATAACTAAATAAACAATTTCATTTTGAGGAGTTAAAACTATCCCTACACCAGAACAAAAAACGCAGTGTTATATATTGTGCTGCTGGTTTACAAAACTTTATTTACCTATCAATATTGTTCGGATGGATGAACGAACAGGAAATATATTCTTGCTGGCAGGCGAGGAAAATATTATAGAAGTATACCCTAACGGACGGTGGAGGTACATCAGATGAGTAAGCCTAACTTTCAAGCTATGAGTCAGAAAGAATTACATGATTATGTTCTTACTCATCGGGATGACCAAGAAGCTTTTTATGCTTACATAGACAAATTACACGCAGAAGCAAATTGGATTGAAATGCCACCATTAGAATCATTGCAAGATTTGGATAATTATCCTGAATTTATGGAACGTTTTCGTGGTAATTCTCAAGCTTGATGTGATATGGAATAAGCTAATGACTAAATAACAAATAGCCATTAGCCATACTCATAAAAAACTCTCTGCGTTTGAATTTACGCAGTCCGAAAACGCGCCAACTCCTCACCTGTCTTCGCATCGTGGGCGTGGACTGTACACACCAGACAGGAATCAAAAGCACGCGCAACGTGTCCTACTTCTACTGGGTCAGTAGGATCGGCAATAGGCGTACCTACCAAAGCTTCTTCAATAGGGCCGCGTTTACCTTCACCGTCACGGGGGCCGATGTTCCACGTTCCCGGTGCAATTACTTGGTAGTTCTTAATCTTACCGCCTTCTATATCTACCCAGTGACACAAAGCACCCCGCGCGGCTTCGGTTGCGCCCCAACCTTTGCCGTCTTTTTCTGTGGGTTTAATATACCAAGGGTCGTTTAACTTGAACTCGCGCAAGCAGTGTTCGGCTTGACGATATAGTTTGACGATTTCGTGAAGTCTGGCTAACTGACGGACGTGAATGTTCGCACCGCCCATTTTCTTGAATACATCTAAGATGAAGCCATCATGATGTTGCCAAGATTCACCGTGATTACCACCTGCTACTAGCTGACGCGCTAAGGGGCCTGCTTCTAAGCGTCCGAAGTCTTTGTGTAATACTGCACTCGCCCAAGAATAGGCGTTGTCGAAGTCTTTTGTATTGTTAGCGATGGGTTTTGTAGTGCGATCGCTCGGATGAATATCTGCTGTCCCTTCATCGTACCAAGAATGGGTTAAATTCTCACGAGCGAAGGACTGATCCATCAAGGTGTGAGTGTCGGTGAAGCTATCATACACGCCACTCTTCATAATCATTGCCGCATTGCGCCCTTCAATGGTGGGCTTTTGGTATCTATCTTCATGGGCTAAATATCCCCAAGTGACGTATTTACCAACACCAGCACCATATCTATCTAGACCAATATCTAGACCCATCCGCCAATAAAAACCTAAGTCTGACTCACGATGCTTGATGTCTTCATCTAACCAGTTCATGAAGTCATCGTAAGTCTGAATTTCTTCGTAGCGTTCTAAAGAACAGCCTAACCATACTGGTTCTAACCAGTTGGTGCGGAAGTATTCTAAAATTGCCCAAGCGCGGGTAATGTCGGTGAGGGTAGGGGCGCACATCACACCACCAGGCACCATATAACTGCTATGACAACTGGTGGTATGCTGAAAATGTTCCTGGGTAACTTATTCAATAAAGTAATTTTGCTCTGTAAGAACATTTTATTTTCACCATTTCAGTTTATAAATAAGGGAATATTTAGGGAATGAGCCGAGAAAATCAGGGTAATTGCGAGGAAACATATTCCACATCTACACATGAATATGTAAATGCAGATTTAACCGACTTATTCGCCGATATATTTGCCGATTTTGAGCCGCAGAACACCACAGACGGTAGCTATAGGGGAACAATGGCGAAAATAAAAGCAACGGAATTACAGTATCAAGCAGTTTTTGAACAAAAGTTAGTCGAAGCCAATACTAATTTAAAAAGGGAGAGAATAAGAGTTAGCATTAAACAAACTGGCAATTCTCTCCAATTACGAGCTACCCTACCCTTAAAACCAGGCGATGGAAATTCAGGTAAGCAAAAAAAACAGTATGACTTGTCTCTAGGGATACCAGCAAATTTAGAGGGATTAAAAACTGCAATTGAGGAAAGTTATGAGTTGGGTAAATTAATTGCTCGTCACACTTTCCAGTGGAATGAAAAGTATTTAGGAATTAAATCTAGAGAAAAGCAAGAAATAAAAACAATTAGGGAATTATTAGATACATTTGAAGAAAAATATTACCAAACACGTCAGAAAAGTATCACCAGTCAAAATACTTTTGCTAACTACATATCTGTCATCAAAAGAAACTTCCCTCTCACTTATTTAGCCACAAAAGAAAATTTTGAGGAAATTATTAATTCAGTTCAGGGTAATAAAAAAAATGAACTGATTGCGGTAACTTCTGTTTTGATTAAAACCTTTAATTTAGGATTTAAACTCGATGTTAAACGTGATAATGTCACCCCTGCTTATCGAGAAATCCCTGATGATGAAAAAATAATATCTGCTTTTGAATTATTTGAAAAATTCGCCCTTAACCGCAAAAATACAAATATTAGTGATGAAATAGACACTTGGGAAATGTGGCGTTGGGTATATGGAATGTTGGCGACTTATGGGTTAAGACCAAGGGAATTATTTGTAGAACCGGATATTGATTGGTGGATGTCTCCCCAAAATATAGACCATACTTGGAAGGTGAATAAAAATACAAAAACTGGATATCGAGAAGTTCTTCCTTTTATAGCTGAATGGATAGAATTATTTGATTTAAAAAATCCCAAAGCATTAAATATTTTAGAACAAAAGGTGGCAAAAATTGCATCTGTACAAAATATTAATTGGATGCGGAGAGATATATCAAGATGGTTTAAAAAAGTGGGAATTGAGTTTCAACCTTATGATTTACGCCATGCTTGTGCGATTCGAGCGCATCTTCAAGGAATACCCATTAAAGCCGCAGCAGATAATTTAGGTCATACTGTTGATGAGCATACAAAAACTTATCAAAGATGGTTTGGGATTGAAAATCGGAAAAAAGCCTTTGGTGAGGTAATTAGTCAAAAGTCGTTAATTGAGTTGCAGAAGAATGAAATATTGGCTTTAAGGATGGAGAATGAGAGGTTGAGGTTAGAGGTGGAAAAGTTGAAATTGTTGGAGAATGTCTAAATAAATAGTTAGACTGCAACACTTCCAATCAAATTCCTGATCTGAGACTCAGGAATTGCTAAGGTTCTTCTCTTGAAGTAGTATGGAGACTGACATTTAATAAAGGATTTAGAATATGGGATATGTTGAAAACACACAGTCAAACACCGAGATTTTAGCGAAAGAAACTCTCATTTCCGTAGGATTTTATACAACTAATATCGGAAAACTTTCTAGTACTGATACCTCAAGATTTCAAGAAGCCTTTAGTACTGCTATCTCCAATCTAAAGAACGACTACACTAAAGACAAGTATATACGTGACGAGAGATTTGTTCAATCTTGGGATCACATTCAAGGTGAGGCGCGAGAACTCATAATTAAACTTCTAAAAATGTACTGTGCTGCTGAGTACTCAGGATTTATCCTTTACAAAGAACTATCATATGAACTTAAAGAAACAAACAGTGTCCTCTCAGATGGATTCTCTCTGATGTCTCGTGATGAAGCTCGTCACGCTAGTTTTTTAAATAAAGCCTTCTTAGATTTTCATATTAAACCTGGATTGGGTTTTCTAAAGAAAGAACATAGAAAATATGTTTTTCTACCTTTTTCATGGTTTATCTACTCTACTTATCTGTCTGAGAGAATTTCTAGCTGTTATTACATAACTATTTTCGAGCATTTAGAATCTCATCCTGAATACTCCATTTATCCTCTTTTTAGCTTCTATAAATCATGGAGTGAAGATGAGAATCGACATGGAGATTTTTTTGGTGCAATTATTAAATCCCAACTACAACTTTCTAATGGATTAAAGGCAAGATTACTCTGCAAGTTCTTCTTGCTGATGATTTTCAGCATGACATACTTCAAGCATAAAAGTAATGATAAACTCCTTGCATTGCTTGGGCTAGATGCTCGTGACTACTACATATCTACAATAAGAAAAGTCAACAACTCTATCAGAAAAGATTTACCTGTAGTTCTCAATGTTGAAGAGTCGCATTTCTTTGAAGAATTAGATATTTGCTTGCTGCATATCTCAGAAAATGAAAAAATCAATATTTCAAATCAGAACAATCTCTTAAAATTGATTAGAAAGATTCCGCATTATTCCATTATTTTATTAGTTATGTTACGTTTATTTGTCATGAAATCAATTAATACACAAGTGCGATCGCCAATTCTGTAGGGTGCTTTAATGAAATGTAATGCACCTTATAATTTTACCGTTAAACATCTTTGGGAAAAGCGATCTTTCTTGTGCTTCCTTAACTGTGATTAACAGTGATCGCTAATATTGGGTTAACGCGATCGCTCAAAATCCATTATCTTGCGCTTCCTTAACTGCGATTAACTGCGATCGCGCAATATCCAAACAAATCAATCATACAAAATACTCAAGCCCGAATCACAGTAATCCGACGCTGATGTTGTGTCAGCACAACCTGAGTTGATAAACGTTCTTCCATTGGCAAGGCATTTTTCCGCCTGTCAAACACAAATAACCAACCAAAATCTAACCCCAAACGCCCTAAATAGGATTCCAACTGCTCAATCCCCTCAGCTTGGGGATCGCGCTTTTTCTCCCGCCATACCTTTAACTCGATACCTAATATCACACCTTTGTAACGCAGACATAAATCCATTCTGTCACTACCAATTGCATATTCCCTCTCCAAAATGCCACCACCATTAACCACACGATGCAAGAAAGCCATCAATACAATATGCGGTGCAATTTCATGATAGCTAGTGCTACCTAATAACGGTTCTCCGTGCTGTCGCCAAAACTTGAGAAATGCTGCAAGTAACGCATCTATATTTAATTCTCCTTCTGGAGTTAACCAAGTTGGTGCAATCACTGGTAGGGAAGCCATTGGTGTCACTGTTAATACCCTGGGTAAAACTTCCCGATAAATGGGATTAGCAATAGTTAATCCACCGTGGGGGTGCATTTTACATAAACCTAAATCAATCACAAATTGAATATCATCATTGGGTATATCCCCCAATTCCAAACCCGCTAACATCGGCTCGATAATTGCTTTGATCCTTGGTTCTCGTAAGCGTTCAGCTAAACTATCCAAGTGAGTATCTTGACGAGCAATTAAGATTTCTTTTGCTTGTAAAATATGTTCTTTGGTAATAGAAATACTTCTATCTTTCACCATTTTTTCCACAACTTCTTTAGCAAGGGCATTGACTAACCAAGGTTGTCCTTGGGTTAAATCAAAGGCTGTTGCTGTGGCTTCTGGTGTGAAAATTTGTCCTGTTTCTGCTGTATGTTGTTGATATAGTTCTGCAACTTCCTCGGCATTAAAATTTCTCAGGGTAATTGAACTGACTTTAATATTAAAAGGGCTGGATGTGTTTAATCTGTCGCTACCACCGGATGCTACTTTATAATCCCGCACATCCCTTAAACCTATTAATCCCACCGATGAGGGAAAATTTTCTGGACGGTTGGGAAAACCATCTCTTAACTGTCGTAATACTGAAATTAGTGTTTGGTCTTGTAGGGAATCAATTTCATCTATAAATAATACTAACGGACGATTTATAGCTTTTGACCAAGCTCTTAAATTTTCGCCAATTCTCTGCCCAGGGGCATTATAAACCCAAGCTGGGGGTTGTAGTTCTGGGGGTAAGTTATCCTCAATTGTATTACGCCAAGTTCCCAAAATCGCTAATTCTGCTGCACTGGGGTCATGATTGAAAGCACTTCCCACTTCCGCAGATACCATTACTGCTGCATAACGTCCTGTGGCGGTAAGTTGCTGTGCTAGGGCTAACATTGCTGTGGTTTTCCCTGTTTGTCGCGGTGCATGAACGACAAAATAACTACGCTGTCGAATTAGCTCCTCCAAATCTGGTAATCGTATTGTTGGAGAGAGCATATAGTGGATATCGTCTTTACAAGGGCCTGCAATATTAAACCAGCGAGACATAGGATTTTGGCAGTTAGCGGATACTTTGAGTTTAGATGATTTTGGGGTTGGAGCGAGGCAATGTAGGGAAAAGTTAGGTAACGCCTGAGAAAAGGAAATAACTCTTATGAAAGAAAAATAAATGGACTTATGATATAGCTGAGGGTGGGTTTATTGCCTAATTTAAGGAAAAACTAGGGAATCATCACACCTATCCTGGCAAGTCTTTACTATATAAGCGATTTACTGATTTATTTCCATATAACTGCTGTGCGGCCATTGTCCACCTAGTAGAGCGTAAATTTCTACGGGTTTGGCGGAAATGGTCACGCCAAGTTCGTAAGATTTCCCGGTGAACGCAGAAAAGCGGCGGACTGCTTCATCATAGAAGCGGCTACTACGGTAGTTTTTGTTTGTTAAGTCAATGGCGAACAATCCATAAAAGTAACGGGGGATACTTTGGATAGTTTCGACAATTTGACCGAGGTTTCTGGCTAAGATGGCGTTGCGTGGTACTTCTGTACCCCAGGCTGTATCCAATGCCCAGGATGCAGATGTGAGGTGAGAACCGCCGCAAATACCGCAAATCCGGGGTGTGACAATTAATCCGGCTTGGGGGTCTTTGCCACGGAGGATAATTTCAAAGCCGCGAAATAGTTCGGCGTGAGTCCAGGCGTTGACTACATAGCCGTCGGCAATTTCCACGCGAACGTCTAAATCACCCTCGACTCTCCCGACGGGTGATATATCTAATGTTTGTTTTCCCATTTATTTTGTCCTTTGTTATTTGTCATTTGTCATTTGTTGGTGTTGTTTATTAGAGAGGATTTATCTCACGCAGAGACGCAGAGGCGCGGAGAGAATAGGGAGTAGTAGATTTCACTACCTTGATTCAGTCACACCGTTTTTTACTAATGACTAATGACCAATGACTAAACTGTGAAAAAGTCTTCTTCTGCCCAAGGTGGTGCGGCATCTTTGGCGACCATTGTTAAGAGGGCGTAGTCTTTTTTGTTGACTCCTGGTGGTAGTTCTTTGGGAACTCCCATGACGGTTTGGGTTTTAAATACGGTTCCGGGTTTGAGGTCAAAGAAGGGAAATTCTGGTTCTGTACAACCTAAACACGGCATTCCGGCGCGGGTTTTGGAGGAGACGCGGTTCCACAAGATGCGGTTGCAGGATGAATGAGTCATGGGGCCGCGACAGCCTAAGTCGTAGAAGAGACAGCCTTTGCGTTGACCAAATTCGGCGGTGGTGGCTTTGTAGGCAAAGTGGACGTTGCGGGTACAGCCTGTTTGGGTGTAAGTGTTGAAGAAGGTTTGGGGGCGATTGAGTTCATCCAAAGCAATATCGCCGATGCGTCCGGTAGCGATCGCCACTAATATCTGCGTTATCCAATCAGGGTGTGCGGGACATCCTGGAATGTTGATCACAGGTAATCCTGATTTGGCGCGGAAGTCTTTACCTAAAAAGCCGCCTTCTTCACGTTTGAGAAATTGTAAGCCTTGGGATTCGCTGGGGTTGGGAGACATTGCGGGAATCCCGCCCCAAGTAGCACAATCTCCGACAGCAACTATGAAGCTGGCAGCTTTGGCTAGGTCAATTAACCAATCTTTCATCGGGCGATCGGCAAAGCGATTCCATTCCCCTGTGCCGTTGGGGGCATTTACTACACTGCCTTCAAATACCAAAATATCGAGGGAGATGTTACCTAAAATGCAGTCCCAAAGCAGGGTTTGTAAGTTATTGCCTAATTCCAACCCCAAGGAAGGATGCCAAAGCACTTTAATGCCAAAGTCAGATATGAGGTCGCATACTGTCGGTTCTTCGGCATTGAGAAACGACATGGTGTTGCCCGAACAGGCACCACCTTGCAGCCAGAGTACGTTAGTCATTGGCTATGTGTTGGTTGATTTTTTATCCAGGTGATCAGCGTTGTAGAGTCTCACCTGTTTCTGATGTTTATTCTTCACCATAAGGTATTTTTTTATTATATTTTTATTTTTTCAAGAAAAATTAATTATCTTCAGGATGATGTAAATATGATGCAGAGGCAATAATAGTTCATATCATGAAGGTTTAAATAGGTATTTATGGCTATCAAATAATATATTTAGTTTGCTAGTGATACAAAAAATAATTTTAATCAGGAGAGTATGGAATTTTGATAATAATATTGTTAATTCTCCTCTAGATTTTTGAAAATAGAGTGTTTTATAGTAAGGAAACTGGGGGATAAAGTATGAAGTGTAAAGTCTGAAGTCTGAAATTTATGCTTTGATGTCTCACTACAAACCACAACATCAATAAGTTACCCATAATTAATTGCTCTCTAGCGAAATATATGGGTGTATTTATTCATACTTCACACTTCATACTTCATACTTTCATAGCCTTTGGTAGTGAGGAAAATTTTGTGTATTTTGATGGCGGGAATCGAGTAATTTTCTTAATAGCTAGAGTAGGGTAATTATGACACCTAGCATTACAGATTCGGCGGTGAAAGCAGCTGTAGCAGCGATCGCGTCGGAGTCAGCAACGACAGCAGAAAAAATCCAGATGCTCATCGAAATGGCACAAGGGTTTCAAAAGAAGCCGAAAACTGCCCAGGATTTGCGAAATGCAGTTGGATTGTATTATCGTGCTTATGAAATGTCTGGTAATGAGTATCCACTGCTGAAGGCTAAGGCGCAGGTGGGAATGGCTGGAACTTTGCAGATTATTCCCCACACGGATACGGAATTGCTGCTACAAGCCAAGGCTGGTTATGAAGAAGCATTACCAGTTTTACAAGAGTTAGCCACGCCGGAGGAAGTTGCAGAGGCGCAGATGAATTATGGCTTGGTGTTGCAATCTTTAGCGCCGTATAATTTAGCGCGAATTAGTGATAGTATTCAGGCTTATCATGAAGCTTTGCGGGTGTTTACCTGGGAAGATTACCCGCAAGATTACGCGATTTTATACAACAATATTGCGATCGCTTACCTGTCGATGCCAATGGCTTCAGAACGGGAATATTTACGCCAGGGGTTAGCAGTGCAATCATTTGAAGTTGCTCTCAAGCATATTAATCTGATTGAGCATCCGAGAGAATATGCGATGTTGCAAAACAACTTAGGGAATGCTTTGCAATATTTAGTTAGTTCTCATCCTGTCGAGAATAATTTAAAGGCGATCGCAGCATACAATGAGGCGTTAAAAGTGCGTAATTCTAGGGATACACCTTTAGAATATGCCAACACAATTTCCAACAAAGCTAACGCCTTATTCAATTTACCTGATAATCCGGAAAAGCCGGAATTAGGTAATCCTAACAATCTTTTACAAGCACGCAATTACTATAAAGAAGCTTGGTCAATCTTTACCGAACATCAACAGTTAGAACAAGCTGAGTTAGTCGTGCAGGCATTAAAAGATGTAGAAGTGGAAATTATGGCTAGTAGTTAGGCTTACCAGACTTATTAACGAACCGCAAAGGACACAAAGAGCGCGTTCGCGCAGCGTCTCGCAGAGAAGGAAGAAAAATGAGTGAGTTATTGAGCAATTTTAGTGTGAGTGATTTTCTCACGAGTATGGTGTCTAGTGACATCAACATAGTTACTGGATTTTTGTGGCTAATTATCGCAACAGTTATCTCGATGATTGGCGGTGCAATTGGCGGGATGATTTTAGCAGGTAAAGATATTGGTTATTCTTTTTCGGCAATGTTGGGGGCGTTATTTGCTCCGGCTGGTGCAGTTCCAGCAATACTTTTAGGTTTTGCTTTATTAACTTTGTTAAATAAATACTAGGAGGAAAAATGTTTGAATTAGGTTGGTTTTCGGCTAAGTTATTTTTCCGAGGTAAGCTATTACGCGAACCTATGTATTTTGTGCAACAAACTGGCATTGGGATTAGTGTTGGTTTGCTATCACTATTAGCACTAGCCCAAGCCGAAATTCCTTTGTGTATTCCTATAACTCTATCTAGTTTAATTACAGGCGCTTTGATGCCTTTCTTACTGAAAGATTTCAAAATGAAGTAATGAAATAGTCAACATTTCACACTTCACACTTCATACTTCACACTTCACACTTTTCTTGATGACAAACCTCGAAGAATTCATTGAAGAAATTAACCGCTTTGAGGCAATTATATCTGAGTGGGATGAAAGTCAAAGGTGTGTAGCTGTCGGTTTAAAACGAGCAATTGAAGCTTTGCATAAAGAAGCACTGACAAGGTTAATTAAAAGCCTGAAACAAGATTCAGTGTCAGCTTTGCGCCATGCTGCTGATGATCAAGTTGTGTATGCAGTGTTGCTATATCATGACTTAGTTAAACCACCGTTACCACCAATATTACAACGCATTCAAGCCGCCCTTGATGAAGTACGTCCAGGGTTAAAAAGTCACAAGGGAGATATAGAATTAGTTGCTTTTAAACCACCAGATACGGTAGAAGTTAGGTTAATCGGAACTTGCAGCAGTTGTCCAGCTTCTAATTTGACTTTATCTCAGGGAGTCGAACAGGCAATTAAAAATTATTGTCCAGAAATTACGCAAGTGGTTGCGGTTGGCGATCGCTCTACGGTAGATAATACCAATACTGGTTTAACTACTCCTTTTCCGCCCACAATTACAACTGCTTGGGTGAGGGTAGCAACAGTAGAACAAATTCCTGATGCGGGGATATTTGTCACCAAAGTTGGCGGACATTCACTGATTTTATATCGTCAAGGCGATCGCATTACCTGTTACCGCAACGCTTGTTCTCATCTCGCATCACCACTGGACGGCGGAAAGGTAGAAAATGGTATTATCACCTGTCCTACTCACGGGTTTCAATATCAACTAGATACAGGGAAATGTTTAACTGCTGATGTCCCTTTACACTCCTATCAAGTTCAAATTAAAGGTGATAAGGCGTTTGTCAAAATTTCCCGATAATCAGGAACCCTTACATTCACATTAGGACTTACACATAAAAACGAAAAAGCAAGGGTTGAGGAGAGGGTGTAGAGGCGAAATCAAGTCAAAAGTCAAAAATTCTCTTACTTTTGAACTTTGAATTTTGATTTCTCCGTAGGGGTGTATGTCTCCAAAGCCCCACCCCTGATACCCTTTCGCCTCTAAACCCCATCTCCACAAACAATCTTGCTGCGTAAGTCCTGAGTTAATATCAATCAATAGCCGCTATGCTTATATTATATATTTGTGAAATTTTCACAAATATATAGTTTAGTATGCAGAGGTTACTATGCTCATAGAGTTTAGTGTCGGTAATTACCGTTCTTTTAAGGATAAAGTTACCTTTAGCATGGTTGCGGCTAACATTGTTGCCAAAGATAAGCAACTTGATGATAACAATGTTTTTGCAGTTGATGACGAGTTGAAATTACTTAAAAGTGCGGCAATTTATGGTGCTAATGCTAGTGGAAAGAGTAATCTAGCAAAAGCCATGAACTTTATGAAGTGGTTTATGATTAACTCTTCTAAGGAAACACAAAGCACAGAAAAAATTAGAGTTGAGCCTTTTAGATTAAGCACAGAAACCGAAACACAACCATCTTTATTTGAAATTGTCTTTTTATTAAATAACAAAAAGTATAGATATGGATTTGAAGCTAATCAAGAAAGAGTTGTTTCTGAGTGGCTATTTTACGTTCCTAATAAAAGAGAAACTCGGCTGTTTGAAAGAGTGAATAATGGGAATACTGATAAAATCAATTTATCTAAAACCTTTAAAGGTGAGGGTATTCATCCAAAAACTAGACGCAATGCACTTTTTTTATCAGTAGCTGCTCAATTTAATGTAGAAATTGCTGAAATAATATTAAATTGGTTAACAACAAAGCTTCAGATTGTATCAGGTTTAGAAGACAAGAATTACTTGGATTATACAATAGACAGTTTATCTAAAGAAGATAGTTCTAAAAGAGAAATTGTCCAACTAATAAAACAACTAGATTTGAGTATTAAAGAAATCAAATTAATTAAATCTATAATTCATGGAAATATTGATTATTTATTCACAATAATCAAGACTGGACATAACAAGTTCGATACAGAGGGTAATTCTGTCTCTATAGAATTATTTGATTTAGATAGTCAAGAATCAGAAGGAACTCAAAAAATATTTTTTATTGCTGGACTTTTAATCAATACTCTTAAAGAGGGTAAAGCTTTAATATTTGATGAATTTGATGCTAGGCTGCATCCTTTAATTAGCAAAGCAATTGTTACATTATTTAACTCTAATGAAACGAACTATCATAATGCACAATTAATATTTATGACACATGATACTAATTTACTCACCAATAAACTCTTCCGTAGAGATCAGATTTGGTTTACTGAAAAGAACAAATATGGTGCAACAGATTTATATTCATTAGTAGAATTTAAAATCCGCAATGATGCCTCATTTGAAAGTGATTATATTAAAGGCAGATATGGCGCAATTCCATACATTGGTGATTTAAGTCAACTCTTTGGTGAGCCTGATGCCTAGAAAAGACTCAAGAAAAGCATCATCTCGTGGCTATGCTGATAGAAAAGTTGAAACAAAAGAACCATTTGATAGGTTTTTAATAGTTTGTGAAGGAAGGGAAACCGAACCGAAATACTTTAAAAGCTTTCCTGTTGCTGGGGATGTAAAGGATATGAGTAAGATTTTAGGATTAGGTGTTAATCCTAGCAAACTAGTGGAAAAGACAAAAGAATTAAAAGCTCAAGGAGATTACGATCAAGTTTGGTGTGTATTTGACCGAGATGATTGGCCTAAGCAAGATTTTAATAATGCAATTGCTAATGCAGAAAGAGAGGGATTCAAAGTTGCTTACTCTAATGAAGCTTTTGAGCTATGGTACGTTTTACATTTTGAATTTCTTAACACTGGGCTTCCTCGAAATGATTATATTAATAAGTTAAATACATTTCTGAACAAGAAGTACAAAAAGAATAGTTTAACAATATATGAGGAGCTAGAAAGTCGACAAGCTATTGCCATTAAAAATGCTAAAAAACTTATGAAACAATATGATCCTCCCAATCCAGAAAGTGATAATCCTTCAACAACAGTACATTATTTAGTTGAAGAGCTAAATAAATTTATTAGATGATATAGGAATCCGGTTTGATTTCTGAATTTATTTGTGTAGGTAGGGAATAGAGAATGGGGAGTCGGGAGTATGAAAGAAGCCTGATCTGAATGTACTGATTTTTTTCCCAAATCAAATATGAGTCCTATAGTTAACTATTTTAATCAGGTGGGCATTGCCCACCACAAGTTTCTACACCTTAAACTTTTCAGTAATTCGCTTCATCGCTTCTTCGACATTTTCCCGGCTGTTGAATGCGGAAATGCGGAAGTAGCCTTCACCCGCAGCGCCAAAGCCAGAACCAGGTGTACCAACTACATTGCAAGTATGCAGCAATTTATCAAAGAAATCCCAACTCGATAGTCCATTGGGAGTTTTCACCCAAACGTAAGGCGCATTGACACCGCCATAAACTGCGAGTCCGGCGGCGGTGAGTTTTTCTCGAATAATTTTGGCATTTTCTAAATAGAAACTCACCAAAGCCTTTGTTTGTGCTTGTCCATCTTCAAAATAAACTGCTTCCGCACCCCGTTGCACAATGTAAGACACACCGTTGAACTTGGTGGACTGGCGGCGGTTCCACAGTTTCCAAAGTTCCACATCGGAACCATCTGCGGCTTTGGCTGTTAAGGTTTTGGGTACAACAGTTAAAGCACAACGAGTTCCGGTAAAGCCTGCATTTTTAGAAAAAGAACGAAATTCGATCGCACAATCTCGCGCACCTGCAATTTCATAAATAGAATGAGGTAAGCTCGGATCTGTAATATAAGCTTCGTAAGCTGCATCAAAGAAAATAATTGAACCGTTGGCTTTGGCGTAGTCTACCCAAGCTTTGAGATGTTCTTTGGTTGCAGTTGCACCAGTGGGGTTATTGGGGAAACAAAGGTAAATTAAATCAACTTTTTCTTTCGGAATTTCTGCCGTGAAGTTATTTTCTGCTGTCACAGGCAGATATACTAAGCCTGCAAACTCACCTTTCTCATTGGCTACACCTGTATGACCCGCCATCACATTGGTGTCTACATATACAGGATACACAGGGTCAGTCACAGCAATGACGTTGTTGTTACCAAAGATATCGAGAATATTACCAGTGTCGCACTTGGAACCATCAGAAATAAAGATTTCTGACGCATCGATGTCTGCACCGCGTGCTTGAAAGTCCTGAGCCGCAATTTTTTCCCTTAACCAAGCATAACCTTGTTCTGGCCCGTAGCCTTTAAAAGTTGCGCGATCGCCCATTTCTTCCACAGCTTTAATCATCGCTGTGCGGCACGCTTCTGGTAAAGGTTCGGTCACATCGCCAATTCCCAAACGAATAACTTTAGCATCAGGGTTAGCTTCCGCAAAAGCATTTACCCGCCGCGCAATTTCCGGGAACAGATAGCCAGCCTTCAGCTTCAGGTAGTTGTCGTTAATCGTCGCCATATTAGATAGTGAAATACGCACTACAACAGCTTACAGCTAATTGCTCTTGATGATACCTAGACTGATTAACTTTTCCCTACTTAATTCTTTCATCTCTATCCGCCATTGATACTTATCACTAGAATCAAATTTGATATTTTTTTCCCAAGCTAATAGAGCTTCTTCATAGTTACCAAGCTCTTCAAAAGTTACAGCTTTTACCCCCCATCCCCAAGCATCTTTGGGATAAGATTCAGTATATCTTTCAATCGCTTCTATTAATTTTTGAACATAGATTATATCAAAGATACAAACTATCCTAATTGCTAAAATTAGGCTTTGCCATGAAAAACGATTATGTGGATCAAGTTTAATTGCTTCTTCCCATGCAGATACTACTTTTCTATAATTACCTAATACTCCCACATTCTGCCGGAGAGTTAATGCTTTCCTTTGCCATGAAAAAGCACTTTTAGGATCTATCTTAATCGCCCTATCGTACATTTTTAATGCTACTTTGGGCGAAAACTTTTCTAGCACTATACCTACTAATTGAAAAATGAATGCTGGTTTGTATATCAGATAAACAATACCCATAACTAACAGCAGTAATGCTGTGTACCAACGATCAAATAAATACCAACCACCTAGAGAAAATTCTGCGGAAATTCCCAAAAGCAACGTAGCAACCGCAGATGGAAAAAAAAGTATTAAACCAGCAATTGGAATAAATGGTAATAGAAAGCAAACTAAAAGTAGTCCAATTAAAGAAGCAATACCATTGCTACCTTGTAATTTGGATGGCAACCAAAATGAAATAATTCGATAACCATCTAGCGGCGGAATTGGCAGCAAGTTAAATACTGCTATGACAAACTGCAAACTAATGAAGGCTGCTATAAATGCAGAGAACCAATGCGGTAAATTCCCAGCAATGCTGAAATGAAATATAGGAACTAATAGTAATCCAAAAAGTATACTGGCGATCGGCCCTGCTGCTGCTGTCAGGCTTGACCAAAAACGGTTACGAATTTGATCAAATTCAATATAAACCGCAGCACCTGGTAAAGCTATTCCACCTGTTATTAAAAAAATTCCCGGCAGGATAATACTGTGTATAGGATTGATATACCGACGCGGGTCAAAGCTTAAATATCCTTTGTTTTTGACTGAGGTATCGCCACCCCAATACGCTACAATTGCATGACCAAACTCATGAAAACTAATCGCAACAATCCACAACAAGCAGGCCATAACTGAAGCCAGTAGTTTAATTCTGGCTGGATAGAATTTGCTGAAATCAGCAGTGGTGATCATTTGTGGAAATATCTTACCATCATGAGTGATGTAAAAACCATCATAGTCATTGTGATAAACTCTAGCGACTCCGTATCGGTCGAACGATTCACATTGATAAAACTGAAGTTGGATGGCGAATTGACCAGTTGTGTCAATATATCCACATTTATTATCTTTTGCTACAACTGCAAGCCCATAAGAAAAACGATGTTTCGTAATCTCGTTTGGCTCAATCTGTTGGGGATATTTTTCAAATTTTGATTTCAAATCTTCACTTGAATAAAGTGAATCATTTGGATCAAACTCTGGCTTAATGATAACTTTGCCTGTTTTATCAATAAAACCAATCTTGCCATTAGAGACTACTAAACCACGGTCTTCAAATAAGCTATCAGCATAATCAAATTGTGGAGTAACAATAAATTTGCCTGTTTTGTCAATGTAGCCCCATTTTTTGTCTACTCTGACTGCTGCTAATCCCTGTGAAAAGCTTTGACAGCGATCAAATTGTGGTTTGATGACAATTTTTCCTTGTTTATCTTGATAACCACATTTATTCCAGGAGAATGATGAATATTCTGAGGTTCTGACTATAGGTTGAAAATCTCGCCGCCACATTTCAATAATTGCAAGTTCTTCCTGAAATTCTTTCGCTAACAGAGGTGGATTATCAAAGTTGCCGACTGGCTGACCTGATTTATCCCAATAATAGATGATGGGATCATAAACGATTTGCAAACGTGATTTGTCTATCACACTTAAGTCAGTTTTTGCTATTCCTTGAAAAAATTTAATTGGTGATTTATCTATAGGCTGGATAATCCATTTACCTTCGGGATTGATTACGCCCCATAAACCATTTACTTGAACAGTTGCTACACCACCAGAAAATTTCTGAACTTTATCGTATTGGTAGGGGATTACTAATTCGCCACTTTGATTAATAAATCCCCATTTACGGTTGAGTTTAATACCTGCCAAGCCTTCCGAAAAAGAACTTGATGACCACTCATCATCATCAATATCATCGTAAGGAGAACTTGACTCACCAACTTTATCGTATTGCGGAGGAATAGTTATTTGTCCCTGAATGTTGATGAATCCCCATTTATCTTTGACTTTTACGGGTGCAAATCCCTCCGCAAATTCCTCTGCATATTTAAACTGAGGTTCTACAACCATCTGTGCAGCTTGATTGATGTAAGCATATCCGCTTCTCACTCCCCTCATATAAAACTGCACAGGATATAAGTTTTCTGTCTTAGTTGCATATCCCTTTTGCAACACACTCATGGGATATAGTTTTTCAATCTGAGAGACTTGATCTATGTGAAAAGCGATCGCTCCTACCAATGCCAACAAAAACAGAACTAGCAACCAAGTCCTTTTCTGGAACACCATTAGTAGAAGTCTCCTTACTTTTGGTAGATAGAGCTACTACTGTTTCTGACTCACCAGTAGCATCAAAACTTATAATCGCATATATTTGTATATTTTCTCGTAGTTGCTTTTGAAAGGCGATACACTGTACTCCAGTTTTTACTGTTAGATGTGTAATATTTACTACTAAGATATGGCAAAATCTGTATATTGCCGCAGTTCTTCGGGATGGAAACCCAAAACAATATCTTCGTGCGGAATACCTGCTGCTAAGAATGCTTCTGCCACTGGCTCAGATGTGCCATCGTATTGAATCCACACTTTATTATTAATGATATCTATATGCACTATCGAACCATGCACACGCCGCACCCCATCCCAACCAACGTGTACAACTTCGTAATGGTCTCGCTCTGAGTCAATCACTGCTTCTGTATCTATTTGACCATTAGCAGGTTTGTGACCAGCATATTCAAATATTAATTGACGAATAATTTCCCGATAGCGAGTTAGTTTATCCATTGAATAATTCTCTCTAGTTGCTGGGCATCGGTAAATAATGAAACATCGAGTAGGCAAAGGCTTGTAACTCTTACTAAAAGTATAATTTTTGTAAAAAAGCGATCGCCTCTTTTCAAATACAAGATGCGATCGCTTTACAAAAATTTAGATAACAGCAATAAGTTTGACAAGCCTCAAACAAAACTAGTTCCTAGCCTCTAGTCCCTAGTCCCTATTTCAGCTTTTAAACATCCTGCTCGCTTAACTCACGGGTGATATGGTCAAAAGGCTCATCAACAAAAGCCGCATTAGCTATACCTGCTGCTGCTACTTGTTCTTTGACGAGATCCTTCATGATTTGTACACCACGAACTGTCGGCCCAATAGGTACACCTAAAGAATTGTAAGTTTCTCTCAAGCCTTGTAACACACGCTCATCCAACACATTGGTGTTACCCGCAACTAGCGCATAAGTAGCGTAGCGGAGGTAATAGTCCATATCGCGTAAACAAGCCGCATAACGACGAGTTGTATAGGCATTGCCACCGGGACGAATCAATTCTGGTAATTCTTCAAATAATTTAGAACCAGCCTGCTTGACAATTGCAGCCGCATTTGAATTGATAGCAGCCGCCGCTTGTACCCGTGCTGTACCACTTTCAAAATAAGATTTCAGACTGTCGATCGCATTCCGGTCAAAATAACGGCCAGCTACGTCATAATTCTTAATTAAAGTTGTAACTGCATCGCGCATTCCTTTTCTCCCAATCTTTACTATCTATGGTTTGATATTTATTTGGCTGCACTTACGCACCAGTAAATTTTTGTGCTATTTAAAATAAGTTCTGCACAAAAACAATCTATCCGCTACTTAAGGATTCTATGCCAAAGTTGCCCCCGATGAAATGAACTTTCTTGTTTTTACAGATGCCGCGCGAAAGGTTAATATAACCTGTAATCCAGGGAATCTGTAACAAAGACTACATAATTATGTAATCTCAAATCTTTACGATAATCCAGGTGTGTCACAACTTGGTGTGGATCAGTAGGGTTAGAATGCTTTGGCAGATTCTGGTTTTACAATAGGAAATTGGCAGAGAAGGAGTAAAAATGACAACCCCACAAGAAGTCTTGAAATTGATCCAAGACCAAAACATTCAGATGATTGATCTGAAATTCATCGATACACCAGGAACATGGCAGCACTTAACCGTGTACCAGAACCAAATCGATGAAAGTTCATTCACTGATGGCGTACCTTTCGACGGTTCCAGCATTCGGGGTTGGAAAGGTATCGAAGAATCAGACATGACAATGGTGTTAGATCCCAACACAGCTTGGATCGACCCATTCATGGCAGAGCCAACCTTAAGCATAATTTGTAGCATTAAGGAACCCCGTACAGGGGAATGGTACAACCGTTGTCCACGGGTTATTGCCCAAAAAGCTGTTGATTATCTAGTTTCTACTGGTATTGGTGATACCACTTTCTTTGGCCCTGAAGCTGAATTCTTCATTTTTGATGATGTCCGCTTTGACCAAACCGCCAACTCCGGCTACTACTATGTAGACTCTGTAGAAGGTCGTTGGAACTCTGGTAGACAAGAAGGCCCCAACTTGGGTTACAAACCACGCTTCAAAGAAGGTTATTTCCCAGTTTCGCCAACCGACAGTTTCCAAGACATTCGCACAGAAATGTTGCTGACAATGGCAAAATGTGGTGTCCCCATTGAAAAACAACACCACGAAGTGGCAACTGGTGGTCAGTGCGAACTCGGCTTCCGCTTTGGTAAGTTAATTGAAGCGGCTGACTGGCTGATGACTTACAAATATGTCATCAAAAACGTAGCTAAGAAATATGGCAAAACCGTTACCTTCATGCCAAAACCAATTTTTGGCGATAACGGTTCCGGTATGCACTGTCACCAGTCCATTTGGAAAGATGGCAAGCCTCTATTTGCTGGCGATAAGTATGCTGGTTTAAGTGAAATGGCACTACATTACATTGGTGGCATTCTCAAACACGCACCAGCACTATTGGGTATCACCAACCCCACCACAAACTCCTACAAACGTCTCGTACCAGGTTACGAAGCACCTGTTAACTTGGCTTACTCCCAAGGTAATCGTTCTGCTTCTGTGCGGATTCCTCTTTCCGGCACTAACCCCAAAGCAAAACGCCTAGAGTTCCGTTGTCCAGACGCTACTTCTAACCCTTACTTGGCATTTGCGGCTATGCTTTGTGCTGGCTTGGATGGCATCAAAAACAAAATTGATCCCGGCGAGCCTCTAGATAAAAATATCTATGAACTGTCTCCAGAAGAGTTGGCAAAAGTTCCTTCTACCCCAGGTTCTCTAGATAAAGCATTAGCAGCCCTAGAGAATGACCACGCCTTCTTGACCGACACAGGCGTGTTCACAGAAGACTTTATCCAAAACTGGATTGACTACAAACTAGCTAATGAAGTTGAGCAGTTGCAGTTGCGTCCTCATCCTTATGAGTTTTATCTCTACTACGACTGCTAATTGTATTCAGTAGTAACTTTTGAAAGCCACCTCTGGAGGTGGCTTTTTTTATGATTTAACGCTCTTGACAACTCTTTCAACCTAGCTCATCGAAGCGTTGCTGCTGCCATAAATCGCGCGTGCAGTTTGGTCTACCTTGCCTTGAATGGGATTCCAATAATGGGAAACTTCTTCAGGAAGACCAAGTTCTTGTGCCGCACGCATCAGCATTGATTGTTGACGGTTTTTAACTTGTTGATGTTGGCGCACCATCAATGCACGAGATTTTTCTTGAATAGACATACTTCAGTCCCCCTTAAGGTTTAGTTATATTTTTTAGCTGATAGTTCTTTCATTTATTAATATAGCAAAAATTCTGTAGCTTAAGCTACCGTTTTTGTTTTTAAGCCGATAAAGAAAGAAAACTTAATATTTAAGGGGCTGTGATGAGTATTTTTGCGTGAGAGAAAAACCCAAAAGTCATGATTTTCTGATATTTGTACCAAAAATTACCTTTAGAAAAATCAATCATTTCGGTTTCCGGCAAGTAAAGAAAAACTGAGATAGCATCAAAAATGACAGTTAATAAAACTTCATACTATGACAGTTACTTATCCACGGAAATTTCAAGATAATCTAGGTGCGAGAGATATCTTAAAGCGGGTAGTGGGCGATCGCGAATTACACCTGATAACCCTAAATCGCTACCGTTACAACGAACAGCGCAGTTGCAAAGACTTAACAGAAGTAATTGAAAAACTCAACGGACAGCCACGAGAACTGATCAAGGATTTATCGCATCACATTGCAGATGAAGCGCGTCATGCTATGTGGTTAACCGATTTATTAATAGACCTGGGAGCCGATATCGGTACGCCCCCAGGAATTTCTTATATTGATGAATTTGAAAAGCTTATAGACCAATCTTCTTATGATGAAGCAGGGACACTAGAAGATGGTATTATTGCTCCCCTAGCAGCAATTAACGTGACCGAAAAACGCGGCTGTGAGTATTTCTCCGCCCACATTTATGCCCTCAAGCAAGCACCACAGACCGAAGAAAACATCAAAATCCGCGAAACCATCGAAAAAATTCTACCAGAAGAAGCCGGACACGTCCGTTGGGGAAACCGTTGGTTAGGCAAAATAGCTGATAAAAGTCCAGAACATCGGCAAAAAGTCGAGCAAGCCAAGCGTAAATATGCAGCAATAGAACAAGCTGCTTATGAGTCAGGGATGGATATTACCCTGGGTGCAGAACTTCGACGTGTAACAAGGCTGGTGGAAGTAGCAAACACTATGCCACTCTGGGAACGTCCCCAATACTTGATGGAACGCTTACCCCAAGCTTTACTCGCCCCTGAATTGCAATTTACCAGAATTCAAGCAGCACAAAAAGCTTGGCAGCGTAACCCACAAGAATTTATGGAAAAGTTTGTGCCAATGTTCATCAACGGCATCAAAAAGAGCGAGATAGAAACAGATAAAACTAAGGTTTAAATTGAGTAGGACTTACGCATAACAACGAAAAATCAAGGGTTTGGGCGAGGGTGTAGGGGTACAAGGTATAGGGGTGTATAATCTAAAACCTTTACGCCACACACCCTTACACCCTTACACCCAATCTTCATAGACAATATTGGTGCGTAAGTCCTGGAAGTGTATGTATCTAAAACCCTTACACCCTTACACCCAATATTCATAGACAATCTTGGTGTGTAAATCCTGCTAAGGACAAAGGACAAATGACTAATAACTGATCAAAACCCCGCGATGGGATCAGGTTGAGATTGGAGATATTGTAAAAAGCTGTGCAGTTCTTCTTCCGTCAGCAAAGTACGTCCCCGTTTACCGTAGGTTTTAATCAGATGTTCTCTTCCCTGTTCTGGTGTCCAGCCTAAACGTTGCAACTCCACATCGGTTTTTGCAATCACATCAGACAAATCGACTGCTTCTGCTTTCTTTTTTCTTTTACTGGTGGTTGTGGAAGTAGTTGCAGTTTCAGAAGAACTATAATTGCGGGGTGTAAATGGAGTGACATTACTTGCAGTCATTCCCGAAAAAGCAGGTGTTTCTGGCTGATGCGGAACTTCAATTTCTAAATTATCGACAGAGGGAACAAACGCTGGCTCTCGATTGGGAGTTAAAGGTAAGCTAGGCGTTAAATCTGGGGTATGAGTATCAATGCTTAATGCTTCCGCAGTAAATAAATCGGGTGTGATAGTTTTACTACTAGCAGCGACTGGAGATATTTCCGGTTTACTAGTCACTAATTCCAAATTCTTATCGGGGGTAGCTGCATAAGTTGATTCTACTGTTGTCTGAATCACAGGCATAGGAGCTACAGAATTTGTCACTTGCGGCGATGATTCTGCCTGAGTTTGTGGTTTATTTTTTACCCCTAATACCATCAGCGCCCGGTTGCGGGCTTGGTCTTCTGCGGCTTCTACGGTTTCGGCGGCGGCTAAACCAGTAGCACGGATTACACCGTCAATCTGCACACTGGCTCTAACAATATATTTGCCTTGAAAAATGTCTACTAATTCGGAAGTTAAACTACCGTTGGGATACAAGCTCTGAAATTGAGCCAACATAATACTGTCACCAAAATCTAATGTCTGCTAAATCACGGGGTTAATTTTCTTGGATTTCTCTCTTGTGAGAAATCCAGGGGTGTGGGAGGGGTAGGAGGATGGTGAAGAAATCTTTCCCCCCTCTCTCCCCACACTCCCCACACTCCCCACACCCCCTACCTATACGTGAGAAATTCGGGTTTTATCTATAGCAGGGAACAGAGAGGGGGAAACAAGGACGTTTGACAATTATTCCTTGTCTTCATTCATCTGGCAACTGCGATATTTACCCCAATGGCGAAAGGAAGATAACTATAAATATGTCCACAGTGAATCTATGGAAATATTTTAATTTAAGTCTATAATTCCTGGGTTGGTAGAGAAAAGTTTTCGGAAATCTCAGCTTTGGCAAAGTTGATTTGTCCTGGAAAGCGATCGCCTACAACCCCTGCCCCATCCTCCAGCTAATTTTTCTGGTATCTTAAAGTTCAGAGTAATGTTTATGCTTTATCTGTGGTGTCGTCATTGCAGCAGTAACAATTATTTTGAGGCATAATTAACTACTAGCTCTATTTATGTAGGTTATATCGCCTTCAGTGCTATACTATTTACCTAAATCTCTATTTAGAATTATTTCCTAGAAGTACGCTCTAAATCTACAATAATGGAGATAAGGTTCGCCCTCACTGCTTGTCTGACTGCTGACCTAATTGTTACCGATTCTACATGTGGGAATATTGGGTTAATCGGCAGTTTCTCCTAGTTAAACATCAGAGTCGGATGGCGTAAAAGCACCTTCAAGCTAGACAATCAAACACCTGTGGTTTTTCCGAATTGATCGCTTTTGGGTACTGTGGAGATGAACCTTAAGCCAACCTCTCAAAAACCCTTTGCGTAATTAATTAGCAGGTAAAACCCCCTCATCAGGCGTACTTTATCAGTTTGGTTCAGTGAAGGAGCAGAAAACGTCAATTAACTCTGAAATGGTCATGCAGTGAGAAGTTCTCAAATTTGGGGAGTAAGTTAATCTCCAGGTAGGAGAACTTCACAGAACCAAGCCTCAAGGCAACTCGTTTCCAGTTAGTTAGTATCTGTAGGCCGTGAGGGTATACAGAACAGAACCAGATTCAAGAAGAATTCAGAAGTCAGAATTCAGGAGTCAGAACAAGAAAGTGTGATGAAGCAGCGCCAAGAGTTAGAACCACCAAATCATAAATTGAGTGTGAGACTTAAACCCCTGATTCATCCACCAGTCGCCAAAAGGTAAATTCTGAATTCTGACTCCTGTCTCCTGGATTTTTCATTGTTAAACCAACATGATGTTTTGACCAAAGGTCGGTTCACTGCATGGAATTTTCAATCGCTACACTCCTTGCCAATTTCACCGATGATAAATTGGTAGCTCGGAAAGTTTTAGAAAAGAAACTTGGCTGCGAAGATGAGGATAGTTTAGAAAAGCTGCATATTGCCTTAGATATTCTCGAAAAAATCGGAATTTTAGTCAAAGAACGGGGTAAATATCGCCGCGTCTTTGAAGAAGGGGTGATTGAAGCCAAGCTTCGCTGTTCTAGTAAAGGTTTTTGTTTTGCGATTCAAGATGTAGAAGGCGCTGAAGATATCTACATCCGCGAAAGTCATTTAAGTAATGCGTGGAATGGCGATCGCGTTTTGGTAAGAGTTCTCAAAGAAGGCAGTCGGCGGCGCTCTCCCGAAGGCGAAGTTAAGTTAATTTTAGAACGTTCTAATCACACTTTACTAGCCCGGATTAAACAAGTAGAAAGTGGTTTTCGCGCTGTACCTTTAGATGATCGCCTGTTGTTTGAACTCAAGTTGCAAACAAATGGGATGACTTTTGCCGAAGCCATCGACCATCTCGCCCATGTGGAAGTACTGCGTTATCCTTTAGCACAATATCCCCCCCTGGGAAGGGTCGTGCAAATTTTGGGTAGCGATGCGGAAGCCGCCGCCGATATTGATTTGGTGACTTGTAAACATGATTTATCCCGCAATTTTTCCGAAGCGGTACAAGAAGCAGCTGCGAAGTTACCCAAACGCATCCTGAAAGCGGACATCAAAACCAGATTAGATTTACGCAGTTTATTTACCTTGGCAATTACGGGGATCAATACTGATGCCAAGTTAGTAGAAAATGCTTTGAGTTTGGAAAAAACCAACAAAGGTTGGCGTTTAGGCTTTCACATTGCCGATGTTTCTCACTTCATTCAACCTGATGAAATTTTAGACAGAGAAGCCTTGAAGCGCGGACGTTCTGTGTATTTGGGTGATTTAGTCTTGCCTATGTTACCAGACACAGTAGCCGATCGCTGTTCTTTGGTGGCGGGAAGCGATCGCCTGACACTCTCATTCTTAATTACCATCGACCCAACGTCAGGGGAAGTGGAAGAATGGGAAATTCAGCCGAGTGTGATTAATGTTGATACCGCCATCAATAAAGACAAGGCGGAAGCAGTTCTCAGTGGTCAACCTGCTAAGGAATCTGAGGAAGTTATTCAGTTATTGCAAAACCTGGAAGGTTTACACCAAGTTGTCAAACAAGCACGCCTAGCCCGTGGTAGCTTGCAATTAAACTTGCCACCCAATCAAAATCCTTACTTTGATGAAGGAATGTTAGGTGCGGTTGTGGTGAATAATTTAACTGTGCGATCGCTCCTCACAGAGTTTACCCTGTTAGTCAATCAACTCATGGCAGAACATCTCAGTGCATTAGGTATTCCCGCCATTTGGAGAGTCCAAGGCGCACCTGATCCCGAAGATGTCCAAGAAATGCTCAAACTGGCAATTAATTTGGGTGTGGAACTGACATTAGACCCCGAAACGGATATCCAACCCTTAGATTATCAGTTATTAACGCGAGCCTTTGCCGAATCGCCTTCCGAACAGGTGTTAACTTATTTGTTGCAAGACACCCTCAAGCCAGCCGCCTACAGCACCACCAAAGGCAGTCATTTTGGCTTGGCACTAGCGCAATATACCCACTGTACTTCGCCCTTACGCCGCTATCCCGATTTGCTCTTGCAACGAGTTTACTACCGACTGATTGAACATGGACGCGATCGCCGCACTACCCGCGTTAAAGACCGCGTTAACCTGCGTCATTCATCATCCCACATCGAAGTAAGTTGGAACGTCTTACCGCCCGAATTGCAACAAGAACTGCAAAGCGATTTAACCAGAGTCATCATTCAACTCAACGACCGTGAAAAAGAAGTCCAAGAAGCTGAAGCTGACTTGGCAGGGTTGCAAAAAGCCCAACTGATGAAACAACGCATCGGGCAAGTATTCCAAGGCGTAATTACTGGTGTGCAGTCCTACGGGTTCTTTGTAGAAATTGAAGTCCCAACCACAGACTCGCCCAAACAAAAACATCCCAGTGCGCCATTACGGGTAGAAGGATTAGTCCACGTTAGTTCATTAAAAGATGACTGGTATGAATATCGCGCCAGACAACAAGCCTTGTTTGGTCGAAAAAATCGTGCTTCTTACAGATTAGGCGATCGTGTATCTGTCCAGGTGAAGAGTGTCGATTATTACCGCCAACAAATTGATTTAGTCACCGTTGGCAGTGATGGCCTACCTAAAGGCTTAGGTAATTCTAGTCTTAACGATGACCGAGATGATATTTATCTATCTCGTGACCTTGAACCTAGCGATTTAGAAGCTTATGCTGATGATGAATAAGTTTTGTTAAGAAAACCGCGTGTCACATCACACCAAGCCTTTAATCATTGGCGTATCAGGAGCATCTGGGCTAATTTATGCCGTTCGCGCTCTCAAGTATTTGCTTGCTGCTGACTATGAAATTGAATTAGTTGCCTCTAAATCAAGTTACATGGTTTGGCAAGCAGAACAGGAAATTAAAATGCCAGCCGAACCAACTCAACAAGAGCAATTCTGGCGCGAACAAGCAGGAGTAGCCGTTGCAGGCAAACTACGCTGTCATCCTTGGAGTGATGTGGGAGCCAATATCGCCAGTGGCTCCTTTCGCACTTTGGGGATGATCATCATCCCTTGTAGTATGAGTACAGTTGCCAAGCTTGCTGGTGGCTTGAGTTCCGACCTATTGGAACGAGCTGCCGATGTCCAAATCAAAGAAGGACGCAAACTAGTTATCGTTCCCCGTGAAACTCCTTTTAGCCTGATTCATCTGCGGAACTTAACAACCTTGGCCGAAACGGGGGTGAGAATTGTCCCAGCTATACCTGCTTGGTATCACAACCCGCAAACTATCGAGGATTTGGTAGATTTCGTTGTTGCCAGGACTTTAGATCAATTGGAGATTGACTGCATCCCCATTCAACGATGGCAAGGTCATCGTTAAAGTATGAAGTATGAAGGCTGAAGTATGAAATTTATATTTCACACTTCACACTTCATACTTCATAATTCATAATTCATACTTTCTTATGGCTGTACTTCGCTTAATTTTATTAGTGGCAATACTAGGAGGACTAACACTTTTGTTAGTGCAGAACTGGTCGCCTGCCATATCGTTAGTATTTTTGGGGGTGCGTACTCAACCATTACCCCTAGCGATGTGGATATTATTCATTACTACTGCGGGTGCGTTGACATCTGTATTGATTACTACTTTATTTAAATTATCAAGTTATTTTGTAGGACAACCGCAACCAGCCCCCAAATCACGAGTTACTCCTAGACGTGTCACCACACCGCGTAGAGAAGAACCTCAATCTCAACCTTATACTCCGCCATCATCCTCTAGGTCAAATCAGGAGGCTGACAGTGAAGAATTTGATGATTGGGAAACTAGCAATAATAACGATGATTGGGATTTTGCGGAAAAGTCAGAACCAGCACCTCCCCCTAGAGCAAAAACCCAGCCAGAACGCGATTTTGAACCAGAAGAACGCCAGCCAGAGCCTAAAACTGCTTCTAAGTCTGGTTCAACCTACTCTTACAGCTACCGCGAACCAAAAAATACGGCGGCAGGCAAAACAGAATCAGTTTATGATGCTGACTACCGCGTGATTATTCCCCCCTACAAACAGCCTGAAGACGAACCCAAAAATACTAATGATGACGATGACTGGTCATTTTTTGAGGATGATGAATTTGGGGATGAAGACAAACCACGGAAATGATTGAGTAGATGAGAGGTAGGAGGTAGGAGGCAGAAGAATTTTAGATTTTGGATTGCCGTTAGCGCAGCGTTAGCGAGTCCGCGAGCGTCTTTTAGATTGAAAGAGTTTCCTAATCTAAAATCCAAAATTTAAAATCCAAAATTGATTCACTCAGCACTTTCAAGTCAGTCTACAAACTTCAGACTTCACATTTCACACTTCTTTCCCGCGATTCTTGCTTGACTTGACCATTCATTGCTGCTTCCTGTAATGACATGAAAGCATTGAAATCTTCTGAGTCATAGCGGGTAGTCAATAAATGGCGCAATTGGTTTTCTGCTTCAACCGTTAGATAGCCAGTTGCTAAAGCTTGATGTACAACGTCACGAATTCGAGTCATGGTTGATGCCTCTTAACACACCACAATTAATTTATTCGGGCTGATTCTGGTAGATTACGCATCGGTTTTGGTGTTTATACCTTAAATTTTGCAAAGCTTAGTTCTGACAAGCTCAAAAATTCAGTCATTTTTTACACCTTGCTTGGCAAAAATTATTGATGAGCAGCTAGTTTCCAAGAACTTTAGAATTCCAATAATGTGATGTTAAAAACACAGTGGGATGCCAATCTAAAAATTCTCACAGTACAGACCAAAAGTTACGTAGATTTATGTTGACTGAATTTGGTTACTTAAAGTTTCAAACAAGCTTTATAAAAATTCCGTTAAGTCTAAAGATATCTAAGTAATAACTTCCAAGTCACCTAACAACAGTTAGTAAATTCGTTATAAATTTAATTTTGATTTATTCTGACTTCATCGAATAATAGTTAGGATATTTTCGGGGTTATATAAAATACATCAATAATGGTAATGATAAGACCAGATGCAAATCAGGCAGAAGAGGAATTTTTTGAAGCTAAAAGTAATTGGGAGTTAGAAAAGTTATACGTAGATTTAGCTTCCACAAAGGGTAAGGCTTTAACACCTGTAGAAAAGAAATTCTTGAGGGGTTTACTGTGTGGTTGTAGTCCGGCGGAAATTGCCAGTATAGTTTATCAAAGTCGCAGTAGTAGTACTGTGAGAGTTTATTTGTCTAATGGTTTATACAAGTATATAGAAGAAATGCTGAGTAATGCTGCTGGCTACTCAGTGAAGGTAAAAAATTGGAGCCGTGTAACTTATTTACTTGAGAAAGCTGGGTATAAGAAAATCAGGTTTCAATTACCAGCTGCCATTATTCCCCAACAAACACAAACAACTCAACAGACAGAGTTAGTCAAAACTTCTGCTACGTTGGTTCAAGACTGGGGTGAGGCAATTGATGTTAGTGTTTTTCATGGGCGCACCACAGAACTAGCAAAAACTCAGCAATGGGTTTTGCAAGAAGGTTGTCGCTTGCTCTTACTATTAGGGATGGGTGGGATTGGTAAGACTGCTTTCTCGGTGAAGTTGGCACAAGAAATTAAACATCAGTTCGATTATGTTATCTGGCGATCGCTACGTCTTTCACCTGCCCCAGAGCAGATAATTGAACAGTTAATTCAGACTTTATCGCCCAATGCCGAGATAGTAATTGCAGAAACAATAGAAGGGCGCATCTCTCAATTGATAGATTTTCTGCGGCATAATAAATGTTTAATTATTTTAGATAATTTGGATGCAGTTTTAGCAAGTCATGATATTGAGGCAAATTTAACAGTTAGTCACCAAGGGATAAAGAATCATGTTCCGGCTTTTATCCTGCCGCAAATTCAATATCGTTCAGGTTATGAAATCTATGGTGAACTGATCAGGCGAATAGGTGAGTCTCAACATCAAAGTTGCTTACTATTAACCAGCCGAGAAAAAACTTCAGAGATAGCAGCTTTAGAAGGTAACACATTACCTGTGCGATCGCTCAAATTAACTGGTTTAAATCAATCAGAAAGTCTATCACTTCTAAAGTATAAAGGATTATTCAATATATCAGCAGAAAAATGCCGCATTTTGTCAGAACAATATGCCGGTAACCCCTTATTTCTGAAATTAGTAGCGACGACAATTCAAGATTTATTTGGGGGCAATATTGATGAGTTTATTCAGCAGGGAACCGTAGTTTTTGGCGAAATTCGCACCATATTAGACCAACAGTTTAATCGGTTGTCGCAGTTAGAAAAGCACATAATGTACTGGTTGGCAATGAATAAGAACGCTGTTTCGGTGCGACAATTGCAGAAAAACACCATACCAGGGTTATCGCCTAGATTGTCGCAAAGATTAATCTTAGAAGCTGTAGATTTGTTGCATAAGCGATCGCTACTGGAAAAAACTACACCTACGCCCATCGAACAACAAGCTTCTAGCTTTTCGCTAACTGTGGTGTTAATGGAGTATATCGTTGAACGGTTAATTGAGGAAAACTTGAAATTAAGTGACGAACAAGAAAGCTACTTTTTAATGAGTCAGACGATTTTTGCCGCCCACCTCAAAAACCATATCAAACAAAGTCGCTTGAATGCCGAGATTTAAAGTAAAGTGAGGAATTGAGAATTTACTGGAGTAAAGCAACGGGCGAGCGTAGTTGAAAGGATAAGTTAACGGCAAGCCAAGACGCAAACAGTAATTCCCAATCCAAAATCTAAAATTTCAAATCTAAAATTGTATGAGCAGCTTATTGCAAGGAGTCAGCCTATACTTGATTGGCATGATGGGCGCTGGTAAAACAACGGTAGGACGTTTACTAGCACAGCAGTTGGGTTATGGGTTTGTAGATACTGATGATGTGATTACTCAAGCCACAGGTAGATCCATCAATCAGTTATTTGCCGAAGAAGGAGAAACTGCATTCCGCCAGTTGGAAAGTGATGTATTGGCACAAATTAGCGCCCATATTAAATTGACTGTAGCCACAGGTGGCGGCATTGTGCTGCGGCGAGAAAATTGGAGTTACTTGCGCCACGGTTTAATTGTGTGGCTAGATGTACCCGTGGAATTACTCTACACCCGCTTGGCGGAAGATAATACCAGACCACTACTGCAAGATCCTGATCCCCAAGGTAAATTGCGATCGCTCCTCGAACAACGCCAACCACTCTACGCCCAAGCTGATTTACACATCATCGTCAACGAAGGTGAAACACCAGAACAAATCGCTAACAGAGTGATGGTAGCCATTCCTAGTGTGTTGAAAACTACTGCATCACACCAGAATGTAGAAAATTGAGCGATCGCCTTGTTCATACTCAGCACTTCCAAGCAAGAGATTGTGACCAGTGAAAAAGTCTTCTACACTGACTGCATAGGTTTAAAATCTCAACCATGATGGTCAACGATACTGAGTATATCAGGCAAGCTGAAGCCACCCGTGTGCGGGTACTCAGCGAAGCACTACCCTACATTCAACAATTCGCGGGACGTACTGTTGTTGTGAAATATGGTGGTGCGGCGATGAAAGACAGCACCCTCAAAGACAAGGTAATCCGCGATATTGTCTTTTTAGCTTGTGTTGGTTTGCGTCCCATTCTTGTTCACGGTGGCGGCCCAGAAATTAACAGTTGGTTAGATAAATTAGGCATTGAACCACAATTTAAGAATGGTTTACGAGTTACTGACGCTGCCACAATGGATGTTGTGGAAATGGTGTTAGTTGGTCGGGTAAATAAAGAAATTGTGGCTTTGATTAACCAAGCCGGTGGTATGGCGGTAGGACTATGTGGCAAAGATGGTCACTTAATTACCGCCCGTCCCCAAGGTCAAGAAGGCATCGGCTTTGTAGGTGAAGTTAGCGGTGTTAATATCAAAATTTTAGAAACTCTGTCGAGTAATGGTTATATTCCAGTAGTGTCAAGTGTCGCCGCCGATGATTCGGGACAGGCTTATAACATTAACGCAGATACCATTGCGGGGGAAATTGCGGCGGCGCTGGGGGCAGAAAAGTTAATTTTGCTGACTGATACTAGAGGGATTTTAAAAGATTATAAAGACCCATCAACGTTGATTCCCAAAGTGGATATTCGGGAAGCGAGGGAATTGATTGCTAGTGGTGTAGTCAGTGGCGGGATGATCCCCAAAGTTAATTGCTGCGTGCGATCGCTCGCTCAAGGAGTCAGGGCTGCACATATTATCGATGGTCGTTTACCCCACGCACTGCTACTGGAAATCTTTACCGATGTTGGGATCGGGACAATGATTTCCGGTTCTCACTTTGCTTAAGTTATTGGTCATTTGTCCTTTGTCATTTGTCCTGTGTTCTTTGGTTTAACAAATGACTAACGACTAATGACAAAGGACTAACGTCATTACCAAGGATGAGTGATAATCACCCGCGATCGCCCTCTAAATGGTGTCCGTTGCCAGGAATTATTGATAATCACTGGATTCACGATTGTGGAATCTTTAATAATGGGATTAATCAAAGTCGGATTCACCAGCGTGGAATTATTGAACCTGTCGTACCTGACTTGGGGATAATAATTGGGGTAGATGGTGCGGCTAGGTAAAAGCCCTGTTGTGGGATCTACGGGCATAGGCGTGGCAATCGGACTACCATAAATAAAAGAACCAACAGCAGGCGGCTGATTGACGCTAAAAGGATTGCTGCGATCAATCACAATCACTTGTTGGGCTGAAGCTGGGGTAATTACGGTACTCATCAATACCAAAGTGATCCCGGCTCCTAGCCAATTCAGTTGAGAAAGCTTGATATCTACCATATTTTGCTCACCTGCATTGCATAATTAAGGGTTTTTACAGATGACTTCTAGTTAAAATTTTAAAAGCTTATTTACTTGAAGATTGCCAGCTTTTGAAAAGATTACAAAAAGATTCCTGGCGTTGGCAAAATTAAAGCAGTGCTGATTTAATATGCAAGACGTGAGTGAACAAAGTTTAGAAATTGCCAGAAAGCGTTACCAAGCTGGAAGAATTGCCTTTGAAAATGGGCAGTATCGGGAAGCGATTGAAAATCTGGAAAAGGCCAGCGCCTTGTTAGCGCGAAATTCTCGCTTGGGAGGAGAAGCGCAATTGTGGCTAGTAACAGCTTATGAAGCAGCCGGCAGAAATGAAGAAGCGATCGCACTTTGCAAACAACTACAACGCCATCCCTATTCCGAAACGAATAAACAAGCTCGGCGATTGCTCTACATTTTACAAGCACCAAAGCTGAAACGCCCCAGCGAATGGATGACGGAGATTCCCGATTTGGGTGCATTATCAGATAATGAATCGAAAATGCGGGTTGCGGCTAATTCCCCCAAACCTTCTGCCAAGAAAAAACCTGCTGAACAGGAATTTGTTGATCTCAGCCAAGTTAATACCAAAGATAATCGCTTTATTTGGGTGGCGATCGCTGCTATTGGATTAATTCTCTCTTACTTAACTTGGTTGGCATTCTGAAGTGTGAAGTATGAAGTATGAAGTGGTTATCAATCATGCAGAACAAGATACCCTACTTATTAAAGAAGTCTGATCTGCAACCCTTATACCCTAAGCCAAAGATAAAATTTTATTTCAGACTTCATATTTCATACTTCTTGAGGAGAAATACAGTGATGAATTTTTCTAAGTTGGGAAAAATATTGATGAGGTTAACTCAACCATTGGGCTGGTTAACGATACAAATCAGACACAACATTAACCACATCTTTTCTCCAAGAAAAACTATTTTGTGGCTAGTAGTGTTAACATCCCTGCTGTTATCTGGGTGTGTAAAGTATGATGTTGGCGTGAATTTTCATCACTCCAATAGCGGCGAACTAGTACAGCATATTAAGTTAGGTGAACAACTTACTAGTTTTAGTGGTGATTATGTATATGCCTGGTTAGATAGTATAGAAAATCGGACTCGTAAACTAGAAGGTAAAGTCAAGCGTATTTCGCAAGAAGAACTAATAGTTACTATCCCCTTTAGTAACGGTCGAGAATTACAAACTAAGTTTAATGACTTTTTTAATTCCCATAACAATCAAAAAGTAGCAGCTACAAATAGTGAAGCTGATGCAGAACTACCGAAAATAGAATCTAATTTACTGCTATTCCAGAATAATTTTTTATTGTTAGTGCGGAATCGGTTAATTTATGATTTAGACTTGCGATCGCTGGCTTTAATTGCCAGTAAAGGTAACGTTATTGCTGATCCCGGTGCAATTCTCAATTTAGAATTTAGCTTAAACACTCCCTGGGGTGCGAACAATATTCAACTCACCGAAAATGCTGTTGAACCCGAAAAACAAGGTAATCAACTGCTATGGCGACTCCAACCCGGTGAACTCAATCATATAGAAGTAGTATTTTGGCTTCCCAGTCCTCTCGGTATTGGTGCTTTGTTAATTGTGTTGTTTGTTTGGGGTGGATTGTACGTTAGATATAATTTTATGCCAGATCCGAGAGTTCAGTTTACACCTCAATCAACGGCTACAGAACCTTAATTGATCAAAAGAGAATTCAGGAGTCAGAAGTCAGAATTCAGGAGTCAGGAACCAGAATTCTGACTTCTTCTTTAAAGCTGCGAATTCTATTCTTTATTATTTCTTTTTACTTTTGCCTTTTTACTTTTGCCTTGTTGTACGATGTTGGCGCACCTCTGGCTTGAGTTGTTCCCCATTCCAATCATAAATGTCTTCTTCTTGCGGTTGATGAAATGTGGCACCAGATTTCATTGGGTAAATACCTTAGAAAGGGTCAATCTTTCTATTATCTTCTTACTGCCAGAACAAACCAGTGAGTACAAGAGGTAAAAGTATTAATATGGACGCAATTAAAACAACAGTTGCTGGGTCAATTTGAATGGTATTCTTCTGTGGGTCACGCATTTGACTAATCTCGAACAATAACTATACTTATAACTATTCTCTATGAAGATGTACCAAATTATTTTGGGATATAGCAGTCCTGTGTGAGATAGGAACGAAAGAGACAAGGGAGACAAGGGAGCAAGATGTTTATCAATTATTTAAGATTGCTATAGCAGTCCTAAATCATTTGTGAACAACGAGATCCCCGACTTCTCAAAGAAGTCGGGGATCTGAGCCTCTCAATTTTTACAACTCACGTAGGATTGCTATATAAGAATAGTCTGAAAACAAACTCTGCATACGTTGTCTTGAAAATATAGCGGTAGTCAGATATGTTAGGACAGTTTGAAAGCTTGAATGCGAGGGATAGTAAGACTTTTTCTCCTGCCTGGTTGATGAGCGGACTTGTACTGAGCGCAGTCGAAGTAGCCGAACCACTGCCTTCTGCTATAAAACAAACTGCCAACGAACAACAACTCGCTGGCAGTTTCTTGGAAAAACTTTAACTAGTACAGGTTAGCGTAAATAAACAGACCAGAAGAAATTGCTAAAAGGCTTGTGGTATTGTTATTCTTTCTTTTTCCTTTTGCCTTTTTACTTTTGCCTTGTTGTACTAGATTTAGGCATTTCCTAACGATAGTTTGTAAATTGTAATGCAACTGGATAGTCTTCTTGTTTTAACCGTTGAATGACAATTTGCAAATCATCTTTTGATTTAGCAGAAACCCGCACAGCATCACCTTGAATGGAAGCTTGTACCTTTTTAAATTCATCACGAATCAATTTAGAAATTTGCTTGGCAATTTCCTGGCTGATGCCTTTTTTGAGGGTGATTTCTTGACGTACACGATTACCACTTGCAGATTCAACTTTGCCAAATTCAAAAATCTTTTGAGAGAGACTACGTTTGGCAGCTTTTTCGCGGAGAATGTTGTGTACAGAATCTAAAGTAAACTCACTGTCGGTATTAACAGTAATAGTTGTTTCACCCAACTCAACTGTAGTTTTAGTATCTTTGAGGTCGTATCTACTGTTAACGTCTCGCACAACTTGATCAACAGCGTTAACTAATTCTTGCCGATCAAAATCGCTCACAATGTCAAAGGAGTAAGTTGAAGCCATAAAAAATGTTAACTTTGGGATTGTAGATGAGTTTATTGGTAATTGGTATTATCTATCCTCTTCCCTAATTTTAAGTATTTGCTTGGAGGATGCTAAAGAAGAAGAGAGTTGCAGAACCCAAAGAACCAATAGCAAACATCAGCGATCGCAAAAGCGGTACATTCAAAATATAAAAGATAGAGTATAACAACCGCGTCACGACAAAAGCGATCGCCGCAACTACAGCCACAGCAGAATTGACATTCGTGACATAAGCCATTAATGCGGCGACAGCAAAAATCATAAATGTTTCAAAAGAATTTTGATGCGCCCAAGTCGCTCGTTGAGCGTAAGGTGGCAATTTATCAAACATCGCGCGGGGTGCAGAAATATCATATCCCACACTCAACCGGGCATAAGCCACCAGCAAAAACGGCAGATAAATTAATACAGCAGCTGCGGCAATACAGTACAAAAAAATAGTCATTAGTTACTAGTCCATAATTATTAGTCATTAAGTCATTGGTCATTGGTCATGAGTAAATTGCAAATGACAAAGGACAAATGACAACGGATAAATGACTAATCAAAGTAAAACAAAGTTACTACTTTTCTTTGTTCTTCGGCATCTCCGCAAGTTTGTAGCAGAGTGCGACTGTCATGAAAAGCAAAACAAATTAACTGCTGACAACGAGAGACAATCTCTTTGTTACAGATGTAACTAGCTTCAGCCAGAGTCAGGTTATCGTTACTGGGATTTTCTACCAGGTGCATTACCTGTTCTAACTGTTGCCGAGATTCGTAAGGCTGACGTTCCAAGCTTTGCGGCAGAATTACAGTCAGCAAATTGGGATCAGCCCGCATTGCGCCCTTGATAGCGGCTGAATTCGTTCCCGTAGCCCCAGAGGTAATAATCCGATTGCCTGATAACACCAAGGCATAAGTCATCATTTCAATCAGATTTTGATGGGTAATCGGCACATGACGAGAACCCAGCAAAGCAATTCGCTTAGAACCTGTTTGCTGGATTGTCGCCAGTTCTTGCGCTAATGTATCGAGGTTAATTAGGTCTATTGACTGGCTCAAAGATAAAATTAATTAGAATTGAACGACCTAGATATTTTACCAAACAGAGTGTAGGTAGACAGCCTGCTGAAGTTAGACATTGCTACAATTTTTGAATTATTTAAGTAAGTAGCTGGCGAAGGGAGACAAGGAAGACAGGGTGGACAAGGGAGAGAGATGTTGATAAATCATTGAGGCTTGCCAGATTTAACCAAAATTAGGCTTTTGTGAACCTTGACCGAGCCAATTTTAGATTTTGGATTTTAGATTTAACCCGGCAATCCAAAATCCAAAATTTAAAATCTAAAATTCGGAGGGTCAATCTCAAAGATGCTTGGTGTATGGCTAAGATAAGGCGGCTGCTGTACTTAAGCCCAGTTTCAGTAATAAACGCTCAATGTCAAAATGCTCATTCATCAATTGGCGGATGCACTGCACTTTAATTGGTTCATGGACACGTACTTGACCAAAAGTCCGGTCAACAATTTCTACGGTAGTCAAGGTGTCTAAGTCAACAGACAAAATGGGGATTTCCAGTTCTTCAGCACGACTGAGAATAAATTGCGGCGGTGGTAATTGTCCTGTAAGAATTAGGCATTGAGTTGAGGTTTCTAGGGCAGCTTGTTGAATTTCTACCCGATCGCCTCCTGTGACTACTGCCATGTTACGCCGTTTGCGGAAATACTTGACAGCCGCATTGACGTTCATCGCCCCAATGGCCAGACTTTCTACCATCAAATCTAAGCGATCGCTACGGCAGAGAACTTCGGCATTTAACTGGTTGACTAGTTCCCCGACTCTGACACTCCGCAGTAAATCATTTTTCGGCAGTGTTCCTAATACAGCAATTCCTTGCTGTTCCAAAAATGGCCGCACGAGATTTTCGACCATTTCCACTTCTTTGGCAGGAATATCATTGAGAACAACACCCACCAAGCGATCGCCTACACGCTCTTTTGCTGCCAATACCGCATCTAGAGAAAGTAGCGAATTGTAACGATTAACCAACAAAACCGCCGCGTCTAACACTTCTGCAACTTGTAGCGTTGATAAATCAAATAAATGTCCTTCTGTTAAATTGCCTGGCCCCTCCAGTAAGACTAAATCGCCGCGAGTAACTTGTAAATATTCCTGAATCAACGACTGGCGATAATTGTTGTTATCTTCGCCGCTTAAACGTTTTTGGACACTGACTGCATCTAAAGCCAGCAGAGTAGGCGCAATGCGGTTAGCTGCTAGATTCAGGCTAGAAGCAATAAACTGGACATCTTCTTCAATTAAAGTACCACCAGAGGTTGTCAAACAAGTTCCCAGTGGTTTGCCGTAAGCAATATCCAGTCCTTTTTGCTGTAGCTGATAAGACAAACCCAAAACTGTTGCGGATTTTCCGCTATAAGTTTCGGTTGAGCCAATCAGCAGATGTTTAGCAGATTTCGGCACACATGCACTCCTAATTTCAAAAGGAAGTAGAACCCAGCTAGGTGTTTACTAATTTTAGTTTGTTCCAGCAAAAGACTTACGCTCTTTGCGAGCATAGTTTTTGAGAAATAACATTTTTTTGGTGAAAAAAATAGCTTTTATCTACAGTATTGATACTGTAAAGTTACTAACTACTAGGTATTTAAAATAATGCTGAAAATGTTATGGGCTGGATGCTAAATATATAAACTAAACTATGCCTCAATGCTCGTAAGCATTAGTGTCTGGGCTAGGTTCAAGGGAAATTGTTTTCCCTTGCAATCCTATACCCTAGACTTTCAGGGAATTGATTTATTCATCAATACGCAGCAACTTTCTGTAGAATGATTGCGAAAAGTCTGTGACACGATAACGTTTATAGTTTTCCATTAATTCAATTAAAAAACTAATAAACTCAAAGCTGGCCATCATCACTTCATAACTGAGTTCAGCATTACCATCAAACTGCATTCGGCAGCGCGTTAAGTCTGAAGGTAGGGTGGCCACATTCCAAGAAGCGACAAAAGGAATATTTTCACTGGCTTCTATTTTGCGGTGTCCCTCCAAAATACCTTTTTGATAGAGACTGATAGCGTAGGGCAAGAAATTCCGCTTTGTACCCTGAATATAAGGCAAGTAAACGCTTGCTTGCTGCTGAGTTGCAGGCTGGATTTGCTCAATAGACATTATTGAATATTCCTCAAGTTAGGTGAAACTGGGGATATTAGTAGTTGTCAATAGTATTCCCAAAAAAACTGCTGTAATACACACTACAAAATCACAACTCTCAGAAAAAGCCTCAAAATATTCCGCAAGAAATGTTAACGAATGGCAATAATCAATAAGTAATTCTTTGTATTTTGTCTTTTTAGTTTTGAGTTTGTGATAGTGCCAGCAAAGTTAGTACTAAGAAATATTAAAATTTCAGTTACAATAAGGCTGCATTAGCTTTTATCCAAGCTGGGGCAGTAGCGGCGAAAAAACCTAACATTAGGTCTTCAAGACGCTGATTGCAATGTCTCACAACCCAAAGCTGTGTCTATCTTGTAATTACTTTGTTGAATTTACTGTTGCCCTGAAAAAGCAACATAATCTTGATACAGCAAGTAAAGCTAGATGGCAGAGTCAAAGTTTGACGTTACAGAATTCCCGGCTTATTTATGGGTGTAGAAAAATACTGGTATCGCATTAATTAACCTATGCCAGCGAACTCCTGGCCTGAAAACGATTCATACAAAGAGCTTGACCCGCTAGATTCTCTGTTAGCTGACCTATCGGCGACAGAAGATTCATTGGTAGGGACAAATCGCTTGTCTCAACCATCACGGTTTCAAGGACGTAGAGGTAAAGCCGCTCTGGTGTTGTCAATAGTTTGGAGTGGTACGATCGCTCTACACTTGGCTTCTTGGGCTTACATTTTTGTTCTAGGGTTGACGACAATCCTGGGTATTCATGCGTTAGTGGTGATATTCGCTAAACCTCGCCGCTATCAAAAAGAAATGCAGGGTAATTTACCCTCTGTATCTTTGTTGGTAGCTGCCAAAAATGAGGAAGCGGTGATTGGGAAGTTAGTCAAGAACTTGTGCAATCTGGAATATCCAGATGGACAATACGAAGTCTGGATAGTTGACGATAACAGTACCGACAAAACACCGCAAATCTTAGCGGAACTAGCGCAGGAATACAAAAAACTCAAAGTACTGAGGCGTTCTCCCCAAGCAGGTGGCGGTAAATCGGGAGCATTAAATCAAGTTCTGCCCCAGACAAAAGGCGAAATTGTTGCGGTGTTTGATGCTGATGCTCAAGTGCCATCAGACTTGCTACTCCAGATAGTACCTTTGTTTCAAAGAGAAAAAGTTGGTGCAGTGCAGGTGCGGAAAGCAATCGCCAACGCCAAAGAAAACTTTTGGACTAAGGGACAGATGGCAGAAATGGCACTGGACACTTGGTTCCAACAGCAACGCATTGCTTTGGGTGGGATTGGTGAATTGCGGGGTAACGGCCAATTTGTTCGCCGCACAGCCTTAGATAGTTGTGGTGGATGGAATGAGGAAACCATCACCGACGACTTGGATATGACCTTGCGCTTGCATTTGGATAACTGGGATATTGAGTGTGTCTTCTCCCCAGCCGTGCAGGAAGAAGGTGTGACCAATGCGATCGCGCTTTGGCATCAGCGCAACCGTTGGGCAGAAGGTGGCTATCAGCGTTATTTAGATTACTGGGATCTGATTCTGAAAAACCGCATGGGAACCCGCAAAACCTGGGATATGCTCATGTTTATGATCAGTATGTACATCTTGCCAACGGCTGCTATCCCAGACTTGTTAATGGCAATTGCCAAGCATCGCTTACCACTGCTAGGCCCAGTCACCACCTTGTCTGTGTCTATGTCCGTGTTGGGAATGTTTGCCGGACTAAGGCGGATACGTCAAGAGCAGAAATTCACCGTTGCGACTTATCCGGTGTTACTACTACAAACCCTGCGCGGCACATTATATATGCTGCACTGGTTAGTAGTGATGAGTAGTACCACCGCCCGGATGTCCTTTAGGCCAAAGCGACTGAAATGGGTAAAGACAGTACATTCTGGTAGTGGAGATTAGAAAGGCAAAAGTTAAAAGGCAAAGGGCAAAAGAATGTGTTTCTTTTGCTCTTTTGTTTTTAGCGCAGAAAAAAGCTATGTTAAAAAGTAACAACAATTAATACATTCACATGGAGAAGGCAGGCCCAAACTTCTTTGATGATGAGGTGGTTTTTGCCAGCTATATGCAGCGTCGTCAAGGTCTAGATACACCCAATGACACGCTAGAAAAGCCAGTGTTGATGGATCTCATTCAACCCATTACTGACAAACGTGTCCTTGACATGGGGTGCGGTGATGCAGCAATTGGGCGTGAACTTCTCCTTCAGGGAGCGGCGAGCTACATTGGCATCGAAGGCTCACATAAGATGGCGAATCTTGCACATCAAACACTGGTAAACACTTCTGGCAAAATTATTTTGCAAACGATTGAGGATTGGACGTACCCGCAGGGAGCATTTGATTTAGTTATATCAAGACTTGCCCTACATTATGTCGCTGATCTAGCACTAATTTTTACCAAAGTTTTTGATGCGATCGCCCCATCAGGAAAGTTTGTGTTTTCCGTGGAACATCCTGTGATTACGTCGTGCGATCGCGGCTGGATAGGTGGTACACTCCGCCAAGATTGGATGGTCGATAACTATTTCAAAACCGGACTGCGAGTGACAAACTGGCTTGGTGGCACAGTAAAAAAATATCACCGCACGGTCGAAGAATATTTTCATCTCCTCCAAAAAACTGGATTCATCATTACGGATCTGCGTGAAGCACATCCGCAACGTGAGTACTTCCAAGACATAGAAACTTACGAACGGCGAAAGCGTATTCCACTATTTTTGATTCTCGCAGCCCGCAAGCCTGCTTAGTACCTAAGCAAAAAAATTGTAGCGACTGTCTTGAAAGTTGCTACTAATGCACTGCGAAAGGTTTCTTCATTTCATACTTCAGCCTTCTTAGACTAATCATCGATTTCAACTTCCTCTACCCAATCAGATGGAGTGATAGAACCAGATGAATCGGAACCATCATCAGCAAAGCGGACAATCTGCCCATCGAAAAATTGTGCTAAATGTTGGGCGGCTCTTGTGACTTCCTCCCATTCTTCTGATGAATTTTGTGTGGGTTGTGGGGGAGGTTGGATGTGAGCAGTACCATTACCATTTGTGGGATATTCAGAATATTCTGGTTTTACAGGTGGCGGTGTGACTGGTTGTGGTGGCGGTGTAAATGCTTGGGGTGTTGGTGCTGGGTGATGGTTGTTTTTTTGGGGTAAGGAAGGTTTGTGAAGCCCATTGGAATTATTGGTTGATGGTTCTTTTTTTGGGGGAGAAGCTGTTACGGCTGTAGCTTTTTCTAGGCTGACTTCAACGTTGCGATTCACAGTCTGCTGAAAAGCCCCAGCAATCATGGTGAGGTCAGATTTAACTTTGTCGTACCATGCAGGTTTAACACCTACACGCGCACTATTACCGTTAAACTCAATCAGATGGCACATTTGCCCTAATAATGCCCGACGAGGAAGTAACTGAATATTACTCAGTACTTGCTGCCAAATTTGGGTTAAGTCTGGTTGTGCAGTTTCTGGTGTGGTTTCTGCGGCGACAGGTTCAGGCGGAGGCGGTGAGACGGGTTGTGGGTTTGCAGGTATGACTTCTGTGGTAACTGGTTTTGCAGGTGGCTGATTTAAAGGTGCAGTGTGAGGCGGTGGTGATACAGGTTGCGGGTTTGAAACTGGTGGTGATGGGGGATGATGATTTTGTGGTGCTGGGACATTGACTTTTGGCACAACAACTGTGGATGCTGGCTGAATACTGGCGCTGGGTAACAATCCGAGTAATGTTACTTCTAACCACAAACGCGGCTGGGTAGTATTTTTAATTTGAATTTCTGCTGTTCTCAGGTGTTGTTGTCCTGCCAAGATTGTACTGATGTGTAAGTTTTGGGCTAACTCAACTAATGCTGCCCAAGTTTGTGGAGTACAAGCTATTAAGTCTTGGCGATTAGGGGCAGTTTTAGCAATGAGTAAGTCGCGGTAGAGGTTGGCGAGATTTTGCAGAATAGTGAGTGGTTCTCGTCCTCGGTCAAGGATGTGGCGGCTACAGTCTAAGATTGTTTCTGGGTTATCTTGAGCGATCGCACTCAATAAGACTAACAAGTCGCGTTCACTCACAGAACCAACTAAATCCCAGACTCTTTCCGGTGTGACTTGCCCTGACAATAAAGCTAATTGGTCAAGTAAACTCTCTGCATCCCGCAACCCACCTTGGGAAATTTGCGCTACTAAAGTAACAGCTGCTTCCGAAATATCAATGCTTTCTTTCCAGGCGATCGCATTTAAATGCTTCACCATCGCCTCTAATTGAATGCGTCTAAAATCGAACCTCTGACAACGAGAAATAATTGTTGGTAAAACTCTTTGTGGGTCGGTGGTTGCGAGAACGAAAACTACGTGTTTAGGTGGTTCTTCGAGTGTTTTTAGTAACGCATTGAACGCCTGGGTACTGAGCATGTGACAGTTATGAACTAAAAGTCCATTTGCCACAAAATTATGATTGTCCGCGACTTCAATATCATAAACTCGCTCAATTCCATCGAGGTGAACAGATTCTACCGTTTCCAAACTTGTAATCCATTGTAGGGATTGAATATTGTTTGAGTTCTGCCAACCATTTTCTACTACTATTTGCGCCCATCCAAATGTAGTGGTATTGCTTACCTGTACTATTTCTGATGTAACACCTTGTTTTTGCCGGGTATCCGAGGTTTGTAAGCCAATTGGCAATAAGTTGGTTTTCTTGCTCTGAAAATCCTTCTGTATGTAACTGAATTTGGGGGCTACCTGCTGGTGTAAGACTGAGTGACCCATCGTCGCAATACCACCAAGCAAGTCCTTCTGGGGTAATTCGACTGAGCCAGTCCATCGACACAATTTTTCTGTTGCCGTTCGGTTTGACGATTTCAAAGACATCCTTGAGTTGGGGATGACACATGGTTTTACAGGTAACGGATATGTTTCCGTATCCTCTGTTCTCTGTGATTCCCAGCTTGGGACACAATTGTTGGAGGCGATGTGCTTTGTATTCCAGCCATTCTTGCTGGCTTTCACCATGTGTCCAACACAATCTAGGGAATCTACTGTGTTTGTTGGGGTAAGAGATGGCACAATCCCCCAACAATGTACCGTAGATAAGCCCAAATGCTTCTGGTTGTATAACAGTGGCATTTGCCAGAAATTTTTCTGTTCTGAGTTGCCAAATGCCGTGTCCTTTTTGGTATGGGTGTCTTTGCCAATAAGATTGTATACTGGCGATTCCTTTACCTTTGCGCTGTAAATAGGTAGGAATAAGGAGTTTTTCTCCACATCCGCAAGCACACAAGGGTCGTAACGCTTCTGCTGCTTGAAGAATAGATTCCAGGTCGTAAGATTTTTGTCCGTATTTGTTGCCTTTAAACTGGTGTCCTCTGGCAAATCGGCGGATGCGCCCATCCGTCCCATATTTGTAAATGAGGTTTCCACAGCCACATTCACAGGGGATAGTATCTTCGTTCCTTCTTTTACGTTCTTTGCTGGTATCCATCCCTGCTCTGTTCTGATTAAATGATTACCTGTACATTTAATTACACGCTTAGTTGTCTTGATAACCAGAGTCTGACGTTTTCCCTGATCTAACCATCTCAGGACTTTTTTAAACTCCCATTGACCCGATAAGTCGTTATAACTAAGAACTTTCTTACCTTTAAGTTTGGGGTCGTCAATTCTGAAGAGTCCCTGATCAGTCAATATCAGAGAATCTCCTGTGAGACACTCGTCTATTACATATACTTTATACCGACACTGCACTGGGGCGAATTGTGCTTTTTCGATGAGTTCGCGGATATTATCGACACCAGTGTTACTGGCGGCATCAATTTCTATTACGTCTAAAGAGTAGCCTTTGGTGATTCCCTGACAGACATCGCATACCCCACAAGGTTTGGCGGTGGGTTTGTCACTTTGAAGACAGTTAAGGGATTTGGCGAGAATCCTGGCGCTAGATGTTTTACCCGTACCTCTTGGCCCGGTGAACAAATAAGCCGGGGCAATTTTAGTTGTACGGATAGCATTAATTAGGGTGGTAGCGATCGCCTCTTGCCCCACCAGTTCAGCAAAACTCTTTGGGCGATACTTGTGGTGCAGGGGTTCGTAAGGCATGGAAGGAAAATGTCAATTCATTTTCAGAATCGATTTTTACATAAACGCCCAAATTGGCGCTCAAATATTTTAAACGCAGGGTGTCTGTTTTCCATAATTATAGTACATTTGAACCATATTTTAAAGTATGAAGTATGAAGTGTGAAGTCTGAAATTTGAACTTCATAATTCAGACTTCATACTTCAGCCTTCAAAATGTACATTTTCTTAACTGCACTACCGCCATCTTCGAGAGCGATCGCTACAATCTTATGGTAGACAATACACTTTATGGTGGGACAAATGCTCAAGCGGTTAATTCAATGGCTCAAAAACCTTTTTCAGAGCTTATTTGGCGGCAAATCAACGCCGAAAACAGCCGATGTAAATGTCTCTCAAGAGCCAGCACCGCCTCTGAGTGATACAGACTTAGAATTTCTCTTCACCGAACTGCTAGAAGGCGTACATCAGGCGCGGGGACAAGCTTGGGCGATCAAGTGGCTGCATAATATTGAGCATCGAGTTTCCACAGAACGTTGGCTAGAGTGGTTACACCGTTTTGGGGAAAGATTACTTGCTGCACCGACACCAAATAATGAGTTAGCAGCGCGGCTAGTACAACTAGGCGATTTAGGCGTAGGTGAACTGGGCGATGAAGCTTACGAAATTGGGATGCAATTATTGACACGCAATTCTGGCGAAACCATCTGGGAATATGATGGGCCAGATGTTTTCAGTAACAATTCCTCATCAGATGATGACCAAATATTACAAACAGAAACAACTGATGATTCTGCCTCAGAAGCAGATTACCAAACTGTCACCTTAGAGCAGTTATTTAGTATGATGCAGGAAGATGAAAACCTACGTCAGCAGATTTCCCAACAATTAGGAATTGAGTCTGATGATGCAGAAGTAATTATCAAAGAATTGGTGCATCAATACTATATGCCCAGTAGCGCACCATCTGATGAAGCGACAGCTTAATAGGATTTTGGATTTGTGATTTTAGATTGAGAGCTTAAAAACTAGCAATAGTAATACTGTTACCTCCTAGCGTGAAAGTGCTGAGTGAATCAATTTTGGATTTTAAATTTTGGATTTTAGATTAGTAGGACTTACGCATAAAAACCAAAAATCAAGGGTTTTGGCGAGGGTGTAGGGGTTCAGGGGTATAGGGGAGCCACTGGCGTGGGCGCGTTTCCCGACTTGAGCCAAGTGGCGTGTGTACTGATTCAAAATCCTTACACCCCAAACCCTTTCACCCTTTCACCCAATCTCTACAGATAATCTTTGTGCGTAAGTCCTGATTAGGAAACTCTTTCAATCTAAAAGACGCTCGCGGACTCGCTAACGCTGCGCTAACGGCAATCCAAAATCTAAAATTCTTCTGCCTCCTGCCTCCTGCTATAACAACTAACAAAGTTTTGTATATTTTTGATAAACATCTACCCGATAAACCCGTTAATGGCAGTGGGTTTCACGCAAATCTAGCGTTTTTTGACATAACGATCGCTACAATCTAGGATAAACAAAACCTTCAGAGTATGTGCAGATGCTCACGCAGCTATGGCAGTGGCTTAAAACACATTCAAACCAGCCCACTAGTAGTAAACAGACTTTAAAAACTGTTAGCGAACAGGAAATGGTAGAACCACCTCCTGAATTAACTAATGCTGATTTGGAACTTCTGTTTACCCAACTGCTAGAAGGGGTACATCAAGGACGGGGACAACAATGGGCAATCAAATATCTCCAACGGATGGAAGACCGAATTAGTACCGAACGTTGGATAGATTGGTTACTCATTTATGGTGAACGATTGTTAATCTCCCCTGGGCCGCCTAATCAGCAGTTAGCCTCGCAGATGATCCAACTAGGAGAACTCAATATCGGCAAAGTTGGTGAACTTTCCTATGACATTGGTATTCGTTTAATGACGAGTCATACCGATGACTGGGAAGAAGCTGCTGAGGAACAATCTGTTGTCTCGACAACGAATGAAACAACGAATACTCCTGGGCAGAATTTACTGCGGAATCTGGGCGAATCGCTATGGGAGTACGAGGAAGCAACTGCACAACCTCCAGAAAATGCAGTTAATCAGGTTGCAGATATGACATCATCCTCGGAAGTTTCGACAGAGAATGTCGCAGAAATTATTTGGGAGTATACAGGGGAAGAATTTGTAGTTAGTACCATACCCCAAACAGAACCCGCCCAAAATACAGATATCCCGATTTGGGAATATTCTGGGTCAGCGTTTACCACCACACCAGAGGAAACTAGCGCAGATGATTTAGCCGCCAGTCTTTGGGGTGATCCCACAGCAGAATTGACTGATAGTCCACCACCTCTAGAATACGCCACGGAAAACACAAATATTCCCACTTGGGAGTATGCACCAGAAACGGCAAGAGATAATTTAGCTGCTAGTCTTTGGGGAGATACCGCCGCAGAATTGGTAGATAGTCCACCACCCCAGACTACAGAAAACATGAATACACAGACTGGGGAAGCATTCACCACCGCGCCATCTCAGGAAACAGTCACCAGGGAAGACACCGCAGAAGAAGAATTTGCACCCCCCGCCACCGTGGCTTTTTTAACTCCGGCGGCAGAAGATGTGATTGGTAATTTGGGTGAATTGTCACTAGAATATCCAGATGAACCAGCCAGACTAGCGCGAACAGGTATTTCTGAAAATGCTTGGGATCAATATCTGGCAAATTTAGATCCCACTGTGGCCTACACTTTAGATGAATTGTTGGGCAGGTTGGATCAAAGCGCCCATTTAGTACAGCAATTGGCAATTAATCTGACAACACAATCTAGTCCTACTTTGCCGACTACGCCGAATCCAGCTAATACGGCAATTCAAGCCCAAGCTTGGTTTTATCAAGGTTTACAACAAGCCAAAACGGGGGATTTGGCAGGTGCGATCGCATCTTACGACCGTGCCATTGAATTACAACCGGAATCCCCTGAATACTGGTTTAATCGTGGCTTGACTTTGTTCCATTTAGAACGGTTTGCCGAAGCGGTGGCGGCTTATGACACTGCAATTGATCTGAAACCAGACCATTACAAAGCTTGGTACAATCGTGGCGGTACGCTGGGAGAATTGGGATTATTTGCCGAAGCGATCGCATCTTTTGATCAGGCGATTGAAGTTCACCCCAATTACCCCGAAGCTTGGGCGAGTAAGGCTTTGGCGTTGTTGAAGTTGGGGCAAGTGTGGGAGGCCATTACCAGTTACGATCAAGCTTTAGAATTGCAACCCCAAGACCCGGAAACTTGGTATTACCGAGGCATTGCTTTAGCGGTTAACGAACAATATGAAGATGCGATCGCTTCTTATAATCAAGCTTTAGAATTGCAACCCGATTATTACGAAGTCTGGATTGACCGGGGTGTGGTGCTGTTTAATTTGAGACAGTGGTCAGAGGCGATCGCATCTTGGGATAAAGCCTTAGCAGCCCAACCAGACTTTTATTTGGCTTGGTATAACCGGGGCGTGGCGCTAGATAACTTAGGCAGGCGGGAAGAAGCGATATCTTCCTACGAAAAAGCGATCGCCATTAAACCAGACTTTCATTTAGCTTGGTATAATCAAGCAGTCGCTCTGTTTTATTTGGAACGCTATACTGAGGCGATCGTTGCTTACGACAACGCCTTACAAATTAAACTTGATTATTGGGAAGCTTGGATTGGTCGAGGGACAGCAATTGGTCATGTACCAGAAAGTTATGTCTTCAATTTATTAACCAGCGTCGCCATCAATTACCCAGCTTTAAGACAAGGCGGTTATATAGGTAAACTCGCCAGCTATGAACAAGGGTTAAAACATATCCGCCCAGACACTCACCCAGAAGGTTGGGGTAGATTACATTTGGCGATTGGCAACACCCATTATGAGCAAGGTAAGAAACAATCTGCATCTCGTCAACATTGGCGGAAATCTGTATTTGAATACAACCAAGCCTTATTAACTCTCAGTTGGGAAGGATTTCCCCAGTTACATTTAGAAATACTGCAATCTTTAGTTAAAGTTCTGTTAGGTTTAGGACAAATTACCCAAGCCCAAGAATTACAACAACGGGCTGCTAATTTATTGCAAGCATTGTTGAGTGATGCTGCACGTTCTGAAGAAAGTAAAAAACAGTTGGCGCTAAAATTTGCGGGAATTGGGCAATTAGGCGTTGACTTTTTAGTAGAATCGGGTGATTTAGTAGAAGCTTGGGAATTGGCAGAACAAATAAAAAATGCTTGTTTACAATGGCTATTATTTGGCTGGCAAAATGAAATTTATTTTCTGAATTATAACTCAGTTCAAGAGTTACTGAACCCCAACACGGCAATTATTTACTGGCATATTAGCCCAGCAGCACTGCACACATTTATTATTAAAGATGGCGCTCCTTCGCCAATTTTGGTGTTTATTCCTGTGCAAGCACGAGGTAATATTTCAGCAGCCAATAATAAGCCTTTACAAGAATTACCATTACCAGAAGCAACGCAAAGATTGATTGCTTTTGAACATTGGTTAGAAGATTGGCATAAAACTTATCAAGATTATTGTGAACAAGCCCAAGACCCCCAAACTAAAGGCAATCATGTTTGGCGATCGCAGATGGAATACAGGCTGTTAAATCTGCAAAAAATTCTCGAAATTGCCACAATTACTCAAGAACTGGAAGGAATTACCAACCTCATTTTAATTCCGCACCGCGACTTAGCCAGATTGCCTTTACACCTGCTATTTAATCTGCCTAATTCTGACGCAGAAATGCTCAATCTTCCCGCAAAATTTATTACAAATTATTTGCCTAGTGTCCAAGTAGGATTAAGCTTACAACCCAGAAATATAGAGAACTGGCAAGAACAGATATTACTCAGTATTGAATCTCCAGCACAGACAAATTATGCACCACCAAAATTTGCCAAGTTGGAATCAGAAGTCATTACCCAGATGTTTGAACATCACCAACGCATCCAAGCTGAAGCCGCTATTAAAACTACTGTTGAGAAAGCCTTAGCTGATGATTACAATATCTTGCATTTTACCGGGCAAGTTATCAACAATTTCATTGACAAAAATAAATCAGAATTAACATTAGCAGGAGAAGAAAAACTCACCCTTGCAGAAATCTGCCAAAAAAACCTCACTAGTTACAATTTAGTCTTACTATCGGCGTGTAAATTTGTGAGTCATCTTAACCAAAATATCACTACTGAATATGTCTCTTTAGTAAATGGTTTTCTGTGTGGTGGTGTTCCGCAAGTGATTAGTACTTTGTGGAATGTAGAATCATCAGCGAGTGCATTATTAATTATCGAATTTTATCGCCGCCTACAAGTTAACAAATCACCAGCCACAGCTTTAACAGAAGCAACTACATGGTTGCAAGAAGTCACCGCCGGCGAATTGGCTATTTGGTATGAAAATTTAATTAAAACTCTGCATCCAGATGAGTTGCGAATTAGAACTTATTTAGCTACCCATTTATATAGAATTAGCAAAATAGTTCCTGAGAGAAAGCCTTATAATCATCCTTACTATTGGGCAGGTTTTATCATTACAGGGAGGAATTAAGAGGCTATTTTGAAAAACAAAAGAATAAAATCTTTCTTCCCCATTCCCAACTCCCCACTCCCCACTCCCTATTTCTTAGCGGAAAGTCTAATGGCTTTGGGCAAAAATTCAGTGTAGGATGCGGTAGATAAGAGCGATCGCTAAGGGTTTCCGTCGTGGTTTATGAACAAATTAAAGCCAAATTACCGCAGAGGTTTTTCCCAAAATCAGAAAACCCACCAGTTGTAGAACCGGAACCGATTTTAACTCCTGTCACTTTGCAACCACCAATGCCTGTGGGGGTGGATATCATCTACCACAAATATCGCTGCTGGACGGGGAATACTTTAAGCTGTGAATGGACAGAAAAAACAATAGAACAAAACCCGACAGCTAAAACTTGTCAAACCTGTGGTTTTCCGGCGATTATCCCTGCTAAAACTGAATTTCGGGGGTACAAAGGGCGATATCGCATAGATAAGTATATCGGAAATCGCGGTTTAGGGCGTTTATATCAGGGAATACAGCTAACAGACCAACAGCCAGCAATTATTAAAGAATATTTATTACCTCAACTGGCTTTTAACGCTGAAGAAACCAGAGATAGGAAACAAGCTTTTGAACGTTTGGCTGGTTTGAGTTTAGCTGATGGAAGAATTCAAGATATCCGGCTAAATTTTCCTTGGGATGCAATTTCTGATCCCATTGCTGAACGCTGCTATCTTGTTACTAATGGCAATATCGATGCTTATCCTACTCTCAGAAAATATCTAAAAGCTACTAATAAACCAATGTCTGAGAGGGAAGTATATCGTGTGCTTGACCAAGGATTACAAACTCTACAATTTCTCCACGGTCAAAAATTTAGTCTACCAACTGGACAAATACAACAAGGAATCGCTCACGGTAATATTAATTTAGATAGTCTGCTAATTATGGCAGATACAGCAGAATTTTTTATTCATTTAACAGATTTAACATTATGGGAAAATTTATTTCAATTATCAACTATTAAACCTGTGATTTCGACGGTAGCACAAGACTTAGTTGATTTAGGCTATGTAGCTTTTTATTTATTGCAAGGTAATATTTTAGATACAACTATTGACCCCAGAAAAGAACAATATTGGCAAGCTATAACTCTTGAATTTAAAGCTTTTTTGTTCCGGCTTTTAGGCTTGGATAAGCCATTTAATAATGCGGAAGAAGCGAGAGAAGCATTATTACAAGTTTATCAGGTTTTACCAAGGGAAATATTAATAATTCCAGAACAACCAGAGACCTCCAAAGCCAAACTTTATCGTCCGTCGATATTACTATTAAGTATTCTGGGGGGATTATTGTTATGTGGGTTGATAGTATGGATAGTTCAGAGATGGAAATCTCCAGAAACTGTGATGGAAGAACCAGTAGTTTGCTGTTTAAAAAGTGTGACTGGTGTACCTGGGGGTAAATTTAACTATACTGGTGAAAAAGACAGTACTTGGAGTTTTATCCGGCGACAAAGCAATTTAATCTTGCAAAATAAAACACTGGAAGAAAAGTTAAAAGCAAGTCAGCCAAAATTACAGTTAAACTATCAACCAGAAGATAGTATAGAACAAGCGATCGCCAGTGTCAAAGATAAGCAAAAAGATTTTGCGATCGCTAATATGGTAGAACCATTAACTCCAGAACTAAAACATCAAGAATTTGCTTATGATGGTTTGGTGGTCTTTGTGGCTTTTAGTTACTCCAAGCGCGATAAAAGTTTACCACGAGCTTTAAATGGTCAGATTAGTATTCAGCAATTACAAGATTTATATACAGGTAAGATTAATAATTGGCAACAACTGAAAGGCTTCAATTTACCTAAATTACCAGTTAATCTTTATATACCAAAAGACGCAGAAACTATCAGGATATTTGAACAGCGAGTACTCAGGAACGAAGAAGCGATCGCAACTTTCCGTTATTTAAAACAACAGCAACAATCAAACACATCTTTTACTTATTCTGGCATCAATATCACATCTTTATCAACCTTAGAAATGCTACAAAAAGTTCTGCGAGACTTTGAAGAAGATAATATTGGTAGTATTGGTTTTGCTACACTCAGTCAAGTATTTGGTCAGTGTTCTGTTTATCCTTTGGCTATAGCAGATGGGAATAAAGCAGCAGTACAAACTTTAGTACAAGATAACGGAAAGCCAATAAATCCAAATACTGACTTGTGTGATGATAAAGGCAGTTATCAGCCCAACATCCAAGTATTTAAAACAGGTAGCTATCCCCTCAGCTATCCATTAGTTGTATTGTATCCAGGAGATAATAGCCGTCCTCCCATCGGTCAAAAATTTGCGGAAATGCTAAGAACCGCAGAAGTACAGCAAATATTAGAGAAAACTGGTTTAGTACCACTAAGTCGTCAATAAAGCAGTAAAAGTAGACTATTGGCTAATTGTCGATGTGACAAATTGGCTGATATATATAAATCTATTTATCCAATTGTTTAGCTATGACCGATGACAGTAATCAGCAAAAAAAACTTGCCAAGTTAGCAGGTAAGGTAATGTGCGATCGTCAATTGTTATGGAAGTTGACAGATAAAGTTTATGAACTGATGAAGGAAGATTTACAACAGCAAAAAGAAAGACTTAAAAATTAGATAGGAGTGAGTTATGGCTAATACTAGCCGAGAATTAAACTATGTTACCGCTAATAGATTTTATGTCGAAATTGAGAGTAATATTACCGCCTGCTTTACAGAATGCCAAGGCTTAGGTGTGAATATCAAAACTGAAAAATTTGCTGAAGGCGGTGTGAATAATCAACAACGAGTCTTGTTAAGTCCCGCAGATTTTTCTGATGTTACTCTCAAACGGGGAATTACAAATGACTTAACCTTTTGGAATTGGATGAATAAAATTTTAAGTGGTGCAATAGAACGGCGTAACGTCAATATTTTAGTGTTTAATCAAGCTGGTGAAACCATGCAATGTTGGACTTTAATTGGTGCTGTACCTATCTCATGGAAAGCACCAGGTTTAAGCGCCGATTCTAGCACAGTTGCTATTGAAGAATTAACTTTAACTTATGAAGGCTTAAAAGTTGATAAAACAAGGTCTGGCGGTGCATCAATTTTATCAGGACGCGATAGTTCAGGTTCATTTGCTAGTAATTAAAAGTATATGACAGAAAATCTGACAACAGGTTTTAGTTCAGAACCTTCAGAACCAGACCTAAATCTAGGGATAAAGCAACCTTTATTACCTCATCAACCTTTGGGAAGTAAATTTATTAGGCCTAAATTTTTATCACCATTAGGAGCAAAATCACTATCAAATTTTGATTCTTCCATATTTTTTAATCCAGTTATCACAGATTTTAACATCATTGAAAATTCCTTTCAAGATTCACCTTTTTTTTCTGAATCTAAATCACAGCATTTCAATACACCAAGTCATTCTGAAGGAAATAAAGTCAAAAAAAATAGTTCAAATTCACCCAACATTCAACAAAAATCAGCAGGAAGTAACTCCAGTTTAAGTAGAGATATATTATTAAGTCAGGACAGTGATATCAGATTATCTCCAAGTGAAGCGATCGCCAATATAGATGTAACCACACCAAACACGAATTATATCAACCCAACAATAGAAAATAATGATATTGGCGAAATAAATAAATTATCAAACACACCTCAACAAGCACATATAATATCATCAATTTCTGATAATAAAGACTCAAAATTAATTCAACCACAAATCAATACTAATAATTCTGTTACAAATCAAAAAAATGAGGCTCTACCCAATCCATCGCAACCAAGACAACACACATCACTAACTATTCAACCGCAAGCAGATAGTGGTAAAGCTGAATATTCACAAACTGAGTTAAATGAAAAAGCGATCGCACCTTACAACACTGGTAAAGAATCACCAATTATTCAACCAAAAATAGATAGTAATAATTCTGTCTCTCTTCAAGCAGAAATAGTAGAAAATGACAACTCACGAACTACGTTAAATGAGAAAGCGATCGCACCTTCCAATCTTGATACAGAATCACCAGTTATTCAACCAAAATTAGATAGTAATAATTCTGCATATCATCAAGCAGAAATAGTAGAAAATGACAACTCACGAACTACGTTAAATGAGAAAGCGATCGCACCTTTCAATACTGCTACAGAATCACCAGTTATTCAACCAAAATTAGATAGTAATAATTCTGCATATCATCAAGCAGAAATAGTAGAAAATGACAACTCACGAACTACGTTAAATGAGAAAGCGATCGCACCTTTCAATACTGCTACAGAATCACCAGTTATTCAACCAAAATTAGATAGTAATAATTCTGCATATCATCAAGCAGAAATAGTAGAAAATGACAACTCACGAACTACGTTAAATGAGAAAGCGATCGCACCTTCCAATCTTGGTACAGAATCAAACATTATTCAACCAAAACTAGATAGTAATAATTCTGTCTATCCTCAATCAGAGATAGTAGAAAATGAATACTCACAAACTGAGTTCAATGAAAAAGCGATCG